>JAIRMZ010000041.1 GCA_031258355.1 Holosporales bacterium | reverse complement strand
CTAACGTCTTTGGATCTAAATGTTTCTGAAGGATTAAGAAAGGGCTTCTTTTATAAGAGGCCTTTTTATATTTCGAGCATAAAGCTTCTTTTTTAATACGGAAAATATTGACGTATCCTTATTATTCCTCCTATGATCCTTCAGAATAGGTATCTTCCTGGTCAAAGAAAAACCCATTAACATCATTGTCCGCTTCTAAAAAGTTACTCCCCGCACTAGGTAATATTGCATCGGGTTGCGCTACAGGACCTGCTGTTGGTTGTCTTGCAACCCAAAGATATCTTCCCCTCCAATTCTCAATTGACCACGTTGCACCCCGAAGATGCTTCCTCCATCTATTCTCAATAGTGTTGGGGGACCGACCAGGAAGAAAAACAGCAATTCCTTTCCACTTTGAGCCGATTTCTCTGTATTTTGTGAGCAAAATAACATCTTCTATAGGATCCCATAGCCTCTTAGTCAAACTGGGTGCAAGGTAGTTATTCCATCGTTCCCGACATTGACGCGCATTCCTTTTGGGCATTTGCTGTGCTACTAATGGCCAGATTATGATGTTGTCGTCAAGTTGCTCTACTATTTCTTTCAGTTGAGCATCTTCTTCTGGAGTAAATTTTTGCCGACTTACTTTTGGCCTTCCTTCATTCAGCGATCGTTCCTGACCACCTATCACAGGATCTTGGGACATTCCACGGCCTATATCAGTACAAAGAACCACACATGAGACGCTTAAAGCGATAGATAGTTTCATCATCATTCATCTCTGGAACGATGAGTCCTTGTTTCCATATCGAAAGAGAGGTCTCCAAGATCGGTATCGTCATCATTTGAAAAGACCCACTCCGAAGGACTATTTTCTTCAATAGGTATTCTTGTTTCTTCAATGGATATTCTTTTCCCTTTAGATGACCATGTATTTTGTTTTCTCATAAGATATTGGAATTGATTTTTAATTTGATTACGAGATCGATCAGGAAAGAAACAAGCAATTTGAATCCATTTTGGGCCTAATTCGAAGAATTTTAAGAGCAAAAAACTCTCTTCTTCTTCAGTCCATGGCCACTTAGTCAAACTAGGCGCAAGGTAGTTATTCCATCGTTCCCGACATTGACGTGTATTCCTTCCAGGTATCTGAGAGGCTATCCGTCCCCAATCTAGGTCGTGAGATTGCGCTACCAAATTTCTCAGAAGAGCATCTTCTTCTAGAGTGAATTTCCGTTTATGTGTTCCGGGTCTCCCCTTCTGATCCAGAGCGAGATCTAGACAGCCCATCCCATAACTCACATCAACACAAAATGTTGTACATAGAACACTCAAGATTATAAATAGTTTCACAATATTGCCCCATTCAATAACTCGATTATAGTTTAACATTATAGAGTGTTTTTCTGATAATGCAGTAGATTTTTCTTATTAAGTTTATAAATGTTTTTCTTTTACCAGAAACTCTTGAACGTCGATAGCAACATAGTGACCATTTGGAATCGACATGATCATCTCCTCGATGAGGGAGTGTTGCACGCTACACCTCATTGTTTTGTTCTTTTTAAAAAATAGCGTACATTTCCTTTTTAGAATTTTTTTCACTTTCTCCTTATAATGGAGAAGGAACTGTAGAGGAAAAAGATGCTCAGGAAAATTTTTTATGTAATGACTGTTTTTTGCTTTTTTCTGGACCAGGCCGAAGCGCTTTCTCCTTCACCTGAAAAAGCGCAGCAATTCATCTCAGATTTTGGCGCGCGGGCCATTACAGCGTTAACAAATCCTAGCATTACGGCAGAAGAACGACAGAAATGCTTTGCTAAACTCCTCGATGAAGTATTTGATGTTGAGACTATCGGGCGTTTTGTCTTGGCACGTCATTGGAAACGTCTCACAGAAGACCAGAAAAAGGCATTTATCACTATGCTCCATAGGATGATTGTTGTAAATTATGCTGTACGCTTTAAGGAATTTACAGGCGTTGTCCTTCAAGTCAAAAGCGCTGGATCTGCTCCGCAAGGGGGGGTGAATGTGACGAGCCTTATTACCCCTCCTCGGAGCGGACCTGTTAAAGTGGTGTGGAAGATGTTCCCGAGTAAGGAAGGAGCCCATGGCTTTAAAATTGTGGATGTGGTGATTGACAGCGTGAGTATGAGCGTGACACAGCGTTCAGAGTTTTCGAATGTCATCCAGCGTCTAGGGGACAATATGGAGGCTTTTCTGTCGGATTTAGAGAAACGTGTTCAACGTGTCTTTGAGGAGCAAAAGCAGGAAAAATGACCCTTATAGGGAAAAGAACCAAGACGATTGGTGCTCTTTTCTTGAGCCTTTTTTTATCGGGATGTTCTGGGAATGAGGCGTCTACGTTTGCGTCCTTTGATGCTATTCCTACCCAACCTATTTCTCTCGATGCGACCCGTATTTCGGTGCAGACGGCTCCTCAAGCGGCAGAAGGATCCTTTACGGGTATTGATTCTCTCCTTTCCCCTCCTTTCCCGGAGAGGGTGGCCCGCTGGGCAGAGAAAAATCTTGTAGCAGGAGGCCTTCAGGGGGAAATTCAGGCTCTTGTGGAAGAGGCGACGCTTAACGTGTTTCCTGTCGCAGAGGCACAGGGTTTTCTTGAATCCACGTTCTCCAAAGCGAAAGTTCAATATGCGGCCTGTTGCACAGTGACCCTACAAAAAGGGAAAAGAGCGCGGGATTCTCAGACCTATCGTGTTAAGGTTTCCGTCAATAAAATCACTGACCGCGATCTTTCTCCAGAAGAGCGCGACACCCTCCTTCGTATGCTGATTCAAGAAGCGCTTGTACGCCTCAGAGCAGAACTTATAAAAAACGCCCATGATCTTGTAAGGCGTTGAAGAAAACAACCCACTCTAGAAGCAAAAAGAGTTCCCTCTACTTGATCTTTGCTTCCTTAAAAAGGACGTGCTTACGCACAACAGGATCGTACTTTCGAAATGTCATCTTTTCAGGCTTTTTCCGTGGATTTCTTTTTGCGACATAAAAGAATCCCGTGTCCGCCGAGCTGAGCATTTTTACAACAAGAACAGCCGACTTCGCCACAGAAACCCCCTTCCAGAGCGGCAGAATAGGCTATCGTCTAAGGAAAAGCAACTTCTCAGAAAAGTTCACTAGGAGATATTGGAACAGGCACTGTGGAACCAGTTCTTCCTTGATGGGGACAAGGGTGATGCCCATAGGAGGACATCAGCACATCGCGTGTTACCCAACGGACAATACCATGACGGGCCTTTTCTTCATTTAGGACAGAACCCTCGAAAGGAGAAGTGACGGGGGAAACCCCTGCGGAGCTGAAAAGGATGATCGCAATTAATCGAGAAGGATCAGGTTGTCCTTCTTCAGAAAGCAATTCCTGCGCTCGAAGCTCTCCTTGCACGGTATCACAGAATGATTTTTCGCCAGAGAGTATTTCACTATTTTCAAAAGAAAGTGCTTCCGTTGTTGTTAACGTCTTCTGTACCGCGTAAAAGAATGCTTGGCCCCAACCGTCCTGGGCCACATAAGGGGGAAGGCCTAAATCTTGACAAGGCACCTTTCCAACACAAGAGGACTCGTCTTGGGGATTGTACGGAGGAGGGAGGCGTGCGTGTCTCAACGCGTAGGCGGCAAGGCTTGCAAAAATCATCTCCATACGTTCCTGCGTTGTGCGAAGTTGCATGTGTTTCTGTGTTGTACGTACAGACCCAATAAGAATACTCGACAAAACGCCGAGGACCATCAATGCGATTGCTACTTCCAAAAGACTAAATCCTGGACGAATAAAATTTTCCTTCATCGTTTTGCGGGAAAATGCCGATGCTGTCCGCCGAACTTTGTCAAAAGATGCTGATCTACCCGGGATAGAGGAAGCTTTCTGGGCGTGACAATGCGCGCACGGAGTAAGATAATAAGCTCTATGACTTCTGAATCCCTTCCTTGCGCGCCTAGAACATCTTGAAGTATAGGGGTTCCTTGTGTTCCTGGAAGGCCCGTTTGCATCCCACGATCACGTTCTTGCATAAGCCCTCCGAGCAGCGCTACCTCTCCGGAGTGCAGGGTAAGGACCGAGTCCATTTCTCGCACCTCGACCACAGGGATTACAGATTTAATGGTCGGGATCGCTCCCTGGGTATTCGTGGTGTTTCTACCTTGCGCAAGGTATGCCACTGCCGGATCTTCCTTCGTGCCAGAAATACGTGAAATCGTCGGTCTCAGCGTAAGGATCACATCCCCTGTCTCAAGATTGATAGCCGGTTGAACCGTCAGAATGAGACCGATTGGAACAGTCTGTGCATGGCTAACGGCGTTTTCGTAATCGCGCCCAGAGTTGTTGTTTGAGAAATTTCTGCTGTATTCGATGCGGAAGAAAATCTCATTCCTCGCCACCTTCAAAATAGCTACTTGATTATTCATTACCGTCAGGCGCGGGTTAGAGAGAGTCCGGACGCTTCCAAAGCGTTCAATAAAATGCGCAATCGCGGAAAGATTGCGATTCTGAAAACCAAAGGTAAAGAGATCTGAACTCCCCGTCCGAACATTGGCGAGAGCACTTCCCCCTTCTGTCGCAGTTCCTGCAGGTATTCCCGTAATGAAGGAAGGATAAAACGATTGCCAATTAATACCACTTCTGTACGCATCATTTAAAGAAACCTCGAGGATCTTCGCCTCAATTAAAACCTGGGCCATGGAAGTGAGACGGAGAGTCTCCAGATATTCCTCGATCTTTTGGTGTTGACAGCGGTTCGCAAGAATCGTGATCAAACCTGCTTGCCGATGTAAGGAGAGTATCTCCCCGGACTCTGCTTCTGGCGTCTCTAGCATCGCTTCAAGGCTCTGCTCTACCTCTTCCCAGAAGTCAGATCTTCCCTCCGCCTTCAGTGTGCTACTGGAACTGTTATCAAGGGTTTTTGTTGCGTTTTTGTCAGCGGAGAAAACATTAATCGCTGTGGAAACCGTATGGGCACTTTCTCGCACCTGTGTTGGAAACACGACGGTATAAGTCTTTATGTAGGGCGTGTCCGGTTCAATAATAAGAGTCCCTTTTTGGAGGGTGTAACGCAAAGAAGCGCGGGCGCAGAGAGCCTCGATGATCTCAATAAAAGGTTTGCGGACAGCGGAGAAAAACAAACCATGGTCTTTTTCTCCCTCCAGGCCGACAATGTGATAATTCACCCCTACCTCTGCTGCAAGGGTGGCAATCGCCTCTTTAAGAGAGCTTTTACCTGTTAAGGTGAGGGAGACACGTTGTCGGAAAGCTGCAGGAATTTCTGGTGTTTTCTCAGAGGTATTCAGTTTTAGAGGAATAAAGGGGGCCTCTTCCTCCTCTGGAAAAGGGAGTGTTAGGTCCGCTTTTTTGATGGGAGCCGCTTCCTCTCGAAAGGAAGAACATCCAGAAAGCAGGAAAATGAGGCTGAGCAGCCGAAAAACCATACACATCCTTGCGTATGGAAGAATATATTTCACAAATATTGATTGAATACTATAGTGAACTTTTTCAAATTTACTTGAAAAGCACGCCCTGTCTATCCCATGCCGTCCTTCTTATACTCTTCTCCAAGGAAAGAGAGAGACCCCATGGCAGGATGGAAGTTGGGAGAGACCTTTTGGGAGATCATCAACACCTCATGGGGAGGGCGTCTTCTTTGTGCTGCTTGTGTCGTTGGTCCTCTTCTAGGAGGAAAGGGCCTCATCTGGATTTCTCAATTCCTTGCAAATCCCCTGCTGAAGTACACCCATAAAATCCGGAAAAACGAGCGTGAACTCCGGCTTTTGGATCAAGATATCCGGCGATTTCTACAATGCGCTTTGCTTTACGGCGCGGCATCCTATACCCATTTCCCGGGCTCTCTGGGATCCATCGTTCTCCTTG
The DNA here is from genome assembly GCA_031258355.1 of Holosporales bacterium. Lineage (GTDB taxonomy): Bacteria > Pseudomonadota > Alphaproteobacteria > UBA3830 > JAIRMZ01 > JAIRMZ01. Next base: position 7,057 of record JAIRMZ010000041.1, on the reverse strand, counting down.
TTCTGCGTTCTGGACTCGCGGTAACGATATTTATGGCGTTCAGCGTCTTGCTCCGCCCTTTGCTTTGGGCTATTCCGGGCCTGCGGCAGGTTGTAACCGTTGCGACTTTCGAATGGATCGTCAAGATCTGCCGTGTATTCTTGGGCATCATCTGTGCAATTACTGTTTTGGAGTGGTGGGGCATTCACATTGCGGCTTTCCTCACAGGACTAGGTTTCTTGGGAGCCGCCATGGTTCTCGGAGCTCAGGACCTCATTAAAAATCTCATTGCGGGGTTTCTCATCCTCGCTGAAAAACGCCTCAATCACGGAGATTGGGTACAAGTGGAAGGCGTTGCAGAAGGATATGTCGAATCCATCGGATTCCGCTCGACCTTACTGAAAAGGACGGATGGGGCGCAGGTCTACGTTCCTAACGCGCGATTGGCCGAAGGAACTGTGGTTAATTTTGCTGGAATTACCTATCGGCGTGTTTATTGGCGCATAGGACTTGATCCAGAAATTCCTTTTGCAACGTTAAAAACCGTCCGTATACGCTTTGATCAAGCGATTTCAGCCTTGCCACAAGCCCCTCGAAGGCCAGATACTACCATCTTTGTGTACATTGAAGCGTTAAGCGCCACCTCAGTTGATATCCTTCTGTCTTGCTTTTTGCCTTGTGTGACATTGGAAGATTTTATCAAAGAGAAAGAAAACTTCGCGCGTATGCTGACCCGCATTATTGAGGAAGCGGATACATGGTGCGTTCTGCCAAAATTCCCACTCTCTTCTCCGACTGCTGGCAGTAATGTCCCAGAAATCTTTCTCCCTATTCCGGAAGAGAAATCAGAAACGAAGGGAAAAAGGGGAAAGGCACTCGCTTCTCACAGCTAGCTCCAGGAAGTTCCTTCTTTTCACGAAATAAGCCTTTACAAAACGCGAGGGGCTAGAATCCAGAAAAAATAAAGAAACCTCCCTTTTGGAGGGAGGTTTCTTGGAAGAAGAGCTTCCTGCCCGCCCTAATGATGACGAGCTGCAGGGCGAGGACTTGTATGTTTTGGATTATGCTCCACTTTGGGAGAATGTTTGGCCGCTGGACGCTTCGCTTCTGCGGGCCGGCTGGACCCCTTCTTGCTGGACTGCGGATGAGATGCTTGCGCTTTAGCCGCATGCCCTTGAGCTTTGCTATGTGCCGCCTCTGCCGTCACGCGGTGCTGTGTTGCTTCCTTGCGGAACCCTTGAGCACGTTTCTGATGCTGCCCGGCTTCTTCGTGATGTCGTACAGATTGATTATAGTGATGTGCTGCTTGGCTAAAGTTTCCGTTACCTGCCTGGCGATGATGATCCGCACGAGCCGTATGATGTCGATTCATCGCCTCATGATGATCACCCATGGCACGGTGGTGTTGCACCCGTGCGCGTTGATGATTGGCACATGCACCATGGTGGTTCCCCATTTCTCGATGGTGAGCGACTTGATGCTCATGATGCTGGCCAAGGGCTGTGCCACGAGCGCTCTTCGCATGTTTCTCGTGCTCACGTGCTTGGCCATGATGAAATGTGGCCAACTTTTGATGCTCTTCTGAGCCTCGATGCGCTCGGTCCGCTTTCTGCCGATGATGTTCTGCGAGAGAGGCGTGACTTTTCGCCGCTTGCTCATGTTCCTGAGCATGCTTCTTGTGATCTTCAGTCTTTACATGAGGAAGGGGATTCTCTTCCTTCTTTTGTGTGCTATGAGGCGGTGTTGCTGCAGGAGTTGTCATCGCCTCGGCCTTGGAAAAGCCAAAAACACCTAGCATCGCGGCTATTGCGATACAAGCTAAAGGTTTACAAATGTCTTTCATGATCCATTCCTCTTAGAAATTGTCAAAGACGAGGATAGCGCAGGTATTATAAACAAAAAGTTAATTTTCTCGACACACTTCTTTCATAAAAGGTGCTCAGTGGATTTTGGCAAATATTTCAGATATATAGGCAAAGAAAATTATGAACATTTAACGATTTATTCTTACAAAACAGAAGTGTTTTGCTCCAAGGCTGCATTCAATTCTTCTTGTGAGCAGAAAGCCAAAGAGACCGGGGATTTAGGAACGAGCGTTCCCATTTTAGCATGGGTTCCCTCACGGATAGCCTTGATGGTTGGCCGTGTCGTGCCTAGTAAAGCGCAAATCTGCGCATCAGAAAGCGTAGGATGATTCTTGATAAGCCATAGCACGGCATGCGGCCTTTCTTGTCGCAACAAAAGGGGAGTGTATTTTCGCTGTTTCTTTTCTTTTTCTACAGGACAGGCTTTCTCATGCAGTCGAAGGAGAGCTGTCGGATCTTGGGCACATCGTGTAATCTCTTGAAGCGTCAGCTGACCGGTGGCCACAGGATCGATTCCCTTCATCCCCACATAGGCTTCCCCATCTGCAATGGCTTGGACCTCTAAAACATGAAGTCCACAGAACTCTGCAATTTGCGCGAAGGTAAGAGCGGTATTATCCACTAGCCAGACCGCCGTTGCACGTGGCATCAGAGATCCAATATTTTTTCCCCCCATAGCCTCCATCTCCTTTATCTGTAATTGTAAGGAGCTTTCCATAAAAAGCAAAGGGTTCTCTTTATCTTTGTATTCCTCTCTTAACGTCAAGCAACCCTGTATCGCCCTTCAAGAGAAAAGCCTGATTTAAAGCATTAACAATTTTTTGACATATATGTAATACTATGATAAACGAAATAGGATTGCATTTGTGAGATAGCAATATTGTTGTGGTATATCAGATGGAAAGTTTCTTGGGCCAAAGAACCTGAAACCGGGCATTTGGTCTTTTCATCTCTTTTCCTCTAAAGTGATAAAAGTTAAGCGGGGGGATATGACAAAGGGAGAGAAAATAGGAATCAGTCTCCTTCTCGGTGGGGGGGTTATCGCGGTTTGGTTTTTCTGGTTCCGTCCAGCACCCAAGGAAGCGGATGAGCTTCAGTCTGTCTTTTCTCAGACTCCAGTTGTTGAAGCTACCCAAGCACGCCTTGGCAGCATGCAGCATACACTGCGTCTGACAGGAACGCTCCGGCCCAATGATCAAGCCGTGATCCGTTCCGAAGTAGAAGCGAGGATTAAAGAGATCCCCTTCCAAGAAGGGACCTATGTCGACAAAGGGGCTCTCCTTATCGAGCTAGACAACACGCGTGCTGTCGTTGCTTTGAAAGAGGCGAAGTCAAAATTGTATCACGCAAAAAATGAGTATGAACGTGCAAAGAAATTATGCGCTGAACGTCTTCTCTCTCCTAGCGAATGTGATAAGCGCCAGGCTGAGATGGAGGCGGTCCAGGCACAGTTAGAACTTCAAGAATCGTTGCTCGAAAAGCACACTATCCGTGCTCCTTTTGATGGCATGGTGGGATTGAAAGAAATCAGTGTGGGAGAATTTGTTACTTTAGGCAAAGAACTTGTTGTTCTTGTAGACTACACCCCTCTTAAAATTGATTTTAAGATTCCAGAGATGAGCTTGCGACACATTCGTGTCGGACAAACAGTGCAAGTTTACCCTAATGAATTTGAACAGGCTTTTTATGCTGAAGTCATTGCTGTTAGCCCCATTGGGGATCCTTCCGGGCATAGTTTTATTGCGCGCGCGGTTCTGAAAGATCAAAGCGCGGCAATGCGTCCTGGGGGGTTTGCGGAGGTTCATGTTCCCATCGATGAAGGGGATCGTACCATCATCGTTCCGGAAAGCGCTATTGAGCGGCGTGGAGATGTCGATCTTGTGTACAGGATTGTGGATGGCCTGGTTGTCCGGACCCCTGTAACAACAGGAGAGAGGAAGGATGGGGAGATCGAGGTCTTAAATGGTGTCGATGATGGGGACTTTGTAATCACGGCAGGGCATATGAAGGCGCGCGATAACAAGCCCGTCATTATCAAAGAAAGCGTTATCTCTTCCTCTGAGGCAGAGGGAAAGGACCAAAATGCGAAATCCTCCACTGCGGACGCGACAGAGACTGATCAAAAGACAGGAAAACTCCGGCGGTTGTGGAAAGGGATAACGGGAATTTTTGCGAAAGATAAGAAGGAGGAGGCCGCGCCCGCATCTGCAGAGGTCTCGGATGCGCAGAAAACAGAAAGTGAGGAGGCAACGGCGGGTTCTTCTGAAGAAAAAACTATAAAGAGCCCTCTAGAAGGGATCACGGCTATTCCTGCTGAAGATGCGAGGGTAGAAGAGACTTTGAAAGAAGGCGTTGTGGTACCTGGAGAGACTCCGAAAGAAGGGGCGAAGACTGACCCCACTGGTGATGCGAAGCCACAAGAAAGAAGTGCTACACCTGGAGAAAGTCCAAAAAAGGAAGAAACAAATGTAGTTGAGCCTATTGGAAAAATAGAACAGCAGAAAGAGGCAGCTGCGTCGGAGGAAGTTGCGCAAGAAGCCACAAAAGTCGAACAACAAAAAGGTAGTAAAGATCTCGCTGATGCTCCGCAAAAGAATGCGTCTGAGCAGGCAGTTGTGCCGCCTTCTGCTGAAGAATTAGCGCCTTCAGAAACTGCGCCCGTTGAGGAGGAGAAGGCCCCCCCTGTCTCAGAGGACGGTGTGGAAGAGGGTACTGAACAAAAGAAAGAAGGATTTGTAGAAGAAGCTAAAAACCTCATCAAGAAGCTTTTCTCTTCAGAAAAATCAGAAAGAGGCTCGGCAGAAGAAGCGACAGAGAGCGCTTTAGGAGAAGAATCGGCGGCTTCCGGCGAGGGTGCGAAGGAGGTACCTGCTGAACCAGGAGAAGGTTCAAAAGAAGAAGCTACACCCGCTGGGAATGTGGGACAGCAGAAAGAGGCAGCTGCGTCGGAGGAAGTTGCGCAAGAAGCCACAAAAGTCGAACAACAAAAAGGTAGTAAAGATCTCGCTGATGTTCCGCAAAAGAATGCGTCTGAGCAGGCAGTTGTGCCGCCTTCTGCTGAAGAATTAGCGCCTTCAGAAACTGCGCCCGTTGAAGAGATTTCTCAATCTGAGATTCCTTCTTCTGAAGAAAGTCAAGAAGAGGCCGATGCCGAGAGAAAAGAAAGTTTTGCACAAAAAATAGGCCAATTTTTCCGGCGACTCTTCTCCTCCGAAGAGAAAGAAAGGGAGGCTTCCCAGGGGACGGAAGTTAAGGATGATTCTTCCCAAGAAGCACCGGCAGAGGTGGCTTCTGACGGAGCTTCTTAGGAGGAGAGGACCATGGGACTTTCAGAGGTTTGTGTTCGGCGTCCTGTTTTCTCAACCGTTTTAACGGTCGTTATCCTCTTATTGGGAGCAGTTTGTCAGACACGTCTCCCTGTACGGCAGTTGCCACGCGTCGATAAGCCCATTATCTCTGTCGAAACTTCCTATCCTGGCGCTAATCCGGAAGTGGTTGAGAACCAGGTGACTAAGCTTCTCGAAGGAGGCTTTGCAACGGTTCAGGGCGTGGAACTGATTACGTCGCACAGCAGTAATCAGCAGAGTACGATTAGCATTACGTTTAGCGCTGACCGATCGATCGATGCCGCGGCAGCAGACGTGCGCGATCGGCTTGCACGTATACAAGATCAATTACCTCAAGATATTCCTCCTCCTATTATTCGCAAAGCGGATGCTGATGCGCGGTCGATCATGACCGTTGTTTTAACCAGCGATCGCCACTCCACAGACGACATAAGGGACTATAACGAGCGATATATCAAAACAAAATTCGAAGTCCTTAACGGTGTGGCGCGTGTGGATGTCTTTGGGGGAAGCGAGCGCGCTATGCACATTCGCTTAGATCCCTACAAAATGGCCGCGTATGGACTGACTCCCCTTGAGGTACGGGATGCGATTTATCAACAAAACATCCAAAAACCAGGGGGACAGATTGTCAGCAAAGACCGTGAGTACATGTTGATGACGGTGGGGGAGGTAACCTCACCAGAAGAATTTGACAAATTAATTGTCGCAACGGCCAATGGGAGAAGTGTTCGCCTAGCGGATATTGGGCGTGCGGAATTCAGTCCTAAAGAAATCCGGGATGGCATGTGGGTGAATGGGCGCGATGGTGTAGGTCTTTCCCTTGTCAAACAAGCGACGGCCAACCCTCTAGAAGTGGGTCGTCTCGTGAAAAAGATCCTTCCAGAAATAGAGAAAGCTTTGCCGGCGGGGATGAATATTACCGTTGCCGGAGATTCGACAAAGTACATCGAACAATCGATTGATCAAGTGTACCACACCTTATTTGAGTCGACACTCTTGGTTGTCTGTGTTGTGTATTTATTTCTTCTATCCGTGCGCGCGGCCGTTATTCCTCTTGTAACAATCCCTGTCTCTCTAATCGGGGTTTTCATCATTCTTCACGCCTGCGGTTTTTCGATCAACATGATCACGTTGTTGGCGCTCGTTTTAGCTATTGGACTTGTGGTGGACGATGCGATTGTTGTGCTTGAAAACGTGCATCGTCATATCGAAAAAGGATTATCACGTTTCGAAGCAGCGATTAAGGGGACACAAGAGATCTCTTTTGCCATTATTGCTATGACCTTAACCTTGGCAGCTGTGTACGCGCCGATTTCTCTAACTCCGGGAAAAATCGGAAGTTATTTCAAGGAATTCTCTGTGGCTTTGGCAGGATCGGTGCTGATTTCGGGATTTGTGGCACTTACCCTTTCCCCAATGATGTGTTCAAAGTTTCTGGCCCGCCATTCCAGTGGGAAGCGGGCAACATATCTTGATCGCTTGGAGAAAAGCTATAAAAAATGGCTCCAGTTGGCCTTTTTGAACAAAGGTAAAACCCTTTGCATAGGGATCCTCTTTGCCTTGAGTGGAGGAGGGGCACTGTATTTTTATCTTCCTTCTGAGAGCATTCCGGCGGAGGATGACGGACGCCTTATGATTAGCGGATATGGTCCTGCCAGCGCAACGTTCTCCTTTATGAAGCGCTATGCGCAGCAGGTGGATGAAGTGTTGGGGAAAATTCCAGAGATGTCCTTCCGAAATCTGAGCATTAACGGCAGCTCTATCGAGGGCTCCGTTACCCTCCAAGATTGGGGTAAACGGTCGCGGACTTCTCTGGAAATTGCGGATTCCATTCGTGCAGAGCTGAAAGCGATTACAGGGGTG
>JAIRMZ010000037.1 GCA_031258355.1 Holosporales bacterium | reverse complement strand
TCCTTTTAGAGCAATCGATGACACAGAAGCCGTAAATAAGACGGCCCTTTCTTTAGGAGATAAATTCTTCTTTTCCAATCTTTTTGCGGTACTGAACGATCGATTGGTCGATGGCGTTTTGCGCAACCCCAACAGTGCGTAAAGCTACATTTGCGAGTTGTAATCCGGGTTCCAACACCTCAGGAACGACTACCTGTGCTCCGACACCTTGAAGAAGGTCGATCACCTCTGGCGTATGTGATTGTAACAAAACAGGCGTTTGAGGATAATTTCTTCGGAGCATAGAGACGACACGTGTCATATTGGCTTCCCTGGTCAAGGTGACGATGACTAGCTGTGCTTCTTCTATTCCTAAATCGCGGTAGAGTTCGCGTGAACGCGCATCTCCGTAAAAGGCGGGTAACCCTTTAGCACGTGCTTCTACAATGTGGTTCATGCGCGAGTCGATAGCAACGTAAGGAATAAGATTTTCTGCCAATAGCGTCCCTAATGTACGTCCCAGACGATCAAAACCGACGATGATCACGTGGTTTGTCATTTCCTCCGTTTCCTCAAAGGCCTCCTTCTTTTCCTTCAATTCTTTCTCCAATTGAGGACGCTCGAAGCGCTCTGCCAAAGACTTGGCGAGAGCGGAAAGAAGCGGTGTAAGCGCCATCGACAAGGCAATAGCAACATAAATCCTCTGCATGCTCCCCGCATCCAGAAAGCCGCGTGCAACGATAGGAGACAGGAGGACAAAGGCAAATTCTCCTCCCGTTGCCAGAAGGCCCGTCACCTGGAGGGAAGAAGACCAACGAAAGCCGAAAATACGACAAATCATGAATAAAACAGCGGACTTAACAAAAAGAATAGAACCTAGCAACTTGAGGATAGGAATAAAATCAGCTTGACAGACAGGAAGATCAATAGAAGCTCCAACCGTTAGGAAATATAAGCCAACAAGTAACCCTTTAGTGGGACGGATATCGGCCATCATTTGATGTTGATATTCGCTGTTGGCGAGCATAATGCCCGCCATAAAGGCTCCGAGCTCTACCGAAAGTCCAGCAAAATGCGTCAGCCAGGCAATTCCGAAGATGGTCAGCAGGGTGACGCCCATAAAGAGCTCTGCCCCACCGAGCGCAGCCCAATGGAACACGCGTTTGACACCTGACCGTGCAAAGGCCAGGATGGCGCCTAAAATGATGACAATTTTAAGAAAAGTAGCTCCCAAATCCCACCAAGATCCAGATGTGTCAGGATCCAAAAAAGGAATGGCTGTGAGCGCGGCTACCGAAGCGATATCTTGGAAAATTAAAATGGCAAAACTTGCACGACCGTGACGGGATCCAAGATCTCCGCGATCTTCCAGGATTTGAAAAGAAATGGCCGTAGAAGAAAGTGCGATGATAAATCCGACGATAAAAGCTTCTGTCGTTCGAAAACCCAGGATTGGTGCAAAAGGACCATAGAGAATGACCGTCAGAAAAACTTGCAAGAACCCCAGACCAAAGACGTATTTTCTTAACGCCTTTAAGTTCGAGAAAGGGAGATGAAGCCCTACTGTGAACAAAAGGAAGATCACCCCAAACTCTGCCGCTGTGTGCATCAAGGGCCCTTCCTGAAGAAAATCCAGAGCAAAAGGCCCCAGCAAGACTCCTGCGCAAAGATATCCAAAGACAGAATGTAAAATGTGGCGACTGGCAAGGACAGAGACGCTGACTGCCGTTATTAAAAATAGCAGAAATTCCAAGGAAATCGGGGGTTCTGCCTCCATTTACAGAACTTCCCCCGTCACTAACATAGTTTTCTCCTTCTCTAAGAGCCATCCTAATTGAAAAAAGACCTGTAAAGAAAGGAGAATGTGCGATCAAAGGAGAGAAATCCTTTTTCTATGAGCATTCCGGTCTAGAACTACAGGCAGGAGGCCGGTTAGAAAGGGATTGAACACATTCTTGATGGCTGAGAGAATCCCCCTCTGCTTTGTTTTTAGATGACAAACAATAGAAAATGTAATAAAAAGTTCGCGATATCTTGTTTTTATATTTTGTCTATAATAAAGTACTTTTGTAAGGGATATCATGAATACAAGGATATTGTTTTTCCTTTATTGTTTGTTAGTGGAGAGTGTCTTTGCTATGGAAGGTTGTCCTTCATATTGGGATCGATTTTTCTCGCAACGGATATCTCCAGACACGGTCCTTTCACATTACCAATATCCCTTAGAAGTTTTTTCAGGGAGGGTATCAGTTTATGAGCAATATACTTTTCTACGGCTAGAAGGAAACGTTCCGAAAGAACTGCGAGTATCTTTGGACACAATTCGGTCACCCTACCGGTACCCTTTAGAAATTTTTTCTGAAGGGAAACTGGTTTGGGGACGGCATGCTTTTAATTACCTCCTTTTCCCTCAAAATTCGAGGGCTCATGTGGCCTGGTCTCAGCTGCCCATACCTCCGAATGTGAACTGGGATCACCTCGATAACGAAAAATGTACAAAATGGCTTCCCGGTAAAAGTCAGCAAGAAGTGTGTTATAGGCCCTGGGGACCAGATGATATACCGCGTGCTCTTATCTTACACGGAACATCATGTCCTTCC
>JAIRMZ010000016.1 GCA_031258355.1 Holosporales bacterium | reverse complement strand
AAGGGATCCGCTTTCCATCTCCTGTATCAAAATAATGGTGACGCATCAGAAATAGAGAGTGAAAACTGGGATGAGCATGGTTATAGTTGACGAAAAAATCGTCACGGATAAGATACCCGTTTTGGTGCAGTTTTTGTAAGAGCGGTGCAGAAGAACAGTGATAGACCTCTTGGCACACCACCTCATTGGGATAAGACTCTAGGAAGAGGAAGTAGATGTTGGGTCTTCGCACAAAACGCGGCAGCGTCTTGTTCTGAACAGGAGCAATAACGGGACGCGTTCTTCCATAGTCGCGAACTTCTTCTAATCCGTACTGGAACACCGTAACACCGGTCGCAATGCATAAGGCTGTGACCACAGGCTTTTTGCGTGAAACCGACGTTATTCCCGAGCACAGAAGGGGAGAAGCAATCGTTATTATTCTTCGCCAAAGTACGTTAGCCTCATCGCTCCATAAGTGATATAGAAAAGGATGGAGAACAGCGTAAGAAACAATAGAGGCGCCTCCTGCAACAACTAAGAAGTCCAGCAAGCGGCAACAACGTAATTTCTTGATGAAATCTAAGAGTAAAAGAGGAGCACAGAGAAGACACAATAAACAAAAAGCAAGAGATATATCGTGTAAACAATAGCTCTCTACATTATCTTTTAAATGGAAGAAAAATGGGAAAAGAAGAAAGAGCAAAAACGTGATCGCATAACTCTCTTGTCCCCAGCGCAAAAATCTTTTCAAGAAACTCTCCTTTCTTTTGTCGATTCCCCCACGCGTACTAGACGCTCTAGCGCAGGGAAAAGTGTTGAGAAGGAAAAAGCCTCCAGGAAAGTACACGCCTGTTCTCGTACGAGAGAACTTTTTCTTGGAAAATTTTGTAAGGAGATATCATGCCGCAATGTAACAAGCATTTGTGACAAAAAAGCTTGTTCTCGATACACCTCCAATTTCTTCCGCAAACGTGAGTCTAGGCAGACGAGATGTGCATAAAGTTCCTCGAGAGTATCGTACTGCTGTAAAAGACGTGCGGCCGTTTTAGGCCCAATGCCTGGCACTCCTGGAACGCAATCGCTCGCATCGCCAACAAGAGCTTGGAAAGCTCTCATTTTTCGAGGAGGCACTCCGTACCGATGGAAAACATCTTCCTCTGTTACAAAAGTACGCTTCATTGGGTCGTAGAGAAAAATTCTAGGCGCTATCAATTGGCAGAGGTCCTTGTCGCTACTGATAACCGTGCAAGTCCGACCCTCCGAAATAAGATGGGCCGCTGCGCTTGCAATTAAATCATCTGCCTCAAAATCCTTATGCTCAAAAAAAGGAATCCCGAAAGCTGTACAAAATTGCTGCACATAAGGGAATTGTATCGCTAGGTCCGGGTCCGTTGGCCCTCGAGAGGCTTTATATTCTTTGTAAAGGCGATGGCGAAAGGTCTGCCGTCCCGCATCAAAAAAAACATATACCTCTCCATCATCCGCCACTGCTTGCTCCAAGAAAGGAAAAAGAAGGCGTATAAAGCCAAACAACGCGCCAACAGGACGTTGCTGAGGATCCTTGAGAGGCGGAAAGGCATGAAAAGCCCGATGAACGAACCCCGATCCATCGATCAGAAAGGGCGGGCTCGGCATGCGTTATTCTTAATTGAGAGAAGGATCGCTGGACTTATCTGCAGAGGAAAGATTCTTTTCGTACATCTCCAGAAAATTCACCGGAGCGAGGTACAAAGGAGGAAACCCGCCCTCTGCGGTAACATGCGCAAGAAAGCTACGCGCGAACGGGAACAAAAGGCGCGGTCCCTCTACATAAAGGGCCAATGCCAAGTCCTTTTGAGAAAAATTCTGCAACAGAAACAGTCCCGCATAAGTTAATTCAAGAAGGAACAAGGGCTCCCCTTTCTGCTTTGCTGAGGCTCTAATATCCAAAAAAACAGTATGCTTGTCCTCCCCAGGACGGTCTGTACGTACATGCATATTGACCTCAATATCAGGCGCTTTTTCGACATTTTGGCGTGCGTTAGGAACTTCGAATGACAGATCCTTGATATATTGCGCCAAGATCCCCATCACTGGTCCGGCCTGTTTTTCTGCAGGTTGCGTCATCGTGCCTCTTTCCGTTACCTTTTATAAACTCTTTTGACCCTATCAAGGGTTCTGGCATGGCGCAACCCGGGGGATGGGTTTATGAAGGAGAGGAAATGAGTCGGGTTCTCTTTTTCATTATCATTACCTGCATTTTGCTGTTTCAATTGCACGCTGTATTAGGACGAGAGAGTGGGCCGCGCTCCTCAGCATTAGACAAGAAAAACCTGGATAAGATGCGAAAGTTTTTTAAAGAAACTGTGCATCTTTCGAAGGAAGAAGAGAGGCAAGAAGGAACTTTTGTCGTAGAATCTCCGATCTCGCGCGAGTTCTGGAAAGCCTGTCCCACCTTTCATCCAGAGACTTTTCTTAAAGGCGCTAGCAAAGCTTTCCTCTATGTGCAAGAAGCTTATGCGGCCCGCGATCGTACGCATCTCAAAGAAATCTTGACAGAAGCTTTGTTCCAGGTTTTCGACGAGGCTTTAACGGCTTCTGAGCAGCGAGGAGAAACGATGGAGCAGACCTTCTTAGAGTTGCGTACGAAGCGCCTCAAGACTGCTTCTGTACGCGAAGAGCATCTATGCACAGAAGTGGAATTTGTCTCTGAGCAATGCCTTGTGGTGAAGGATGCTCAAGGTGTTCCTGTGATGGGGTCAGCAGACTTGATTCGTACCGTGACCGATGTATGGACTTTCGTTCGTCCTATGGCGGCACGATCTTCAAAGTGGTACGTCGCAAACACGTTACTAGGAGAAAAAACCGCGGAATCTCCGTTCAAAAAAGATGATGAAACTGGCATTTTATCATCCTGAAATTCCTCAGAATACAGGGACCCTTCTCCGTGTTGCCGCTTGCTTTGGTGTATCTCTTGAGCTGATCGGGCCTTTGGGATTTTTGATAAGTCATCGGCATTTCCGTCGCGCACATCTTGATTATGCTCCTCTCGCTACAAGCACTATTCACGCGACATTCGATTCCTTCTGGACGGCGTGTTCTGGACAGCGTGTTATCGCGCTCCTTGCACAAGGAGGAGACTCTTACACTTCGTTCTCCTTCCTCCCTTCTGATATCTTGCTACTTGGGCCAGAAAGTACCGGATTACCTCTAGAAATTATCAACAAAGTGCAGGACCGCATTACCATTCCGATGCAAGCGGGAGCGCGTTCCCTTAATGTCGCAATTGCCGGATCGATTGTGCTTACAGAGGCACTGCGCCAGTGCGCTCTTCTCCCCACACAGGCTGTAGCCTAATAATGAATACAGAACTTCCGCAAAACGCACGCGTTCTTCTCCGTGTGGATTTCAATGTTCCTCTCCAGGGAGGAACGGTAACAGACGTAACACGCTTGCGGTCGGTGATTCCTACTCTCCAAACCCTCCGTCAACGTGGGAACGCTTGCATTCTGATGGCACACTTGGGGCGTCCTAGGGGACGAAACGCCGATCTTTCTTTGCGCCTCCTTGTCCCCATCCTGGAATCCTTACTAGGAGAACCAATAGTTTTTGTTCCGGATCCGATGAATGACAAAAGCTTTCTTCCAGAAGCGGCGTACTCCTTACTCGAAAATCTTCGATTTTATCCAGGAGAGGAGGCCAATGAGGTTTCTTTCGCACAGCAACTCAGTCGATGGGGGAATTTTTACATTAATGAAGCGTTTTCCGTAGCGCACCGTGCGCACGCTTCCATTGTTGGCGTGCCGGCGTTTCTTCCTCATGCCGCAGGCCCTCTTTTTCAGCAAGAACTGAAGGCTCTCCAGAGCATCACAGAGTGCCCGGTTCCTCCTGTATTGGCCCTCGTAGGAGGAAGTAAAATTTCGACAAAATTGGGCGTGTTGCATCATTTACTAAAAAAAGTGGATACCCTAGCCGTAGGAGGCGGCTTGGCGAATACATTCCTCGCAGCACAGGGATACGTGATCGGAACTTCTTTGCAAGAACCGGCGCTGCACGAGAAAGCGCGTTTGTTGATCCAGGAGGCGCAGCAAGAGGGACGAACGCTCCTATTACCTTGTGATGTAGTGGTACGTACCGCGAGAGGAGCAACGCAGGTGTGTCCTGTGGAGGCAATTCCTTCCGATGCGGCTATCTTCGATGTAGGCCCGATGACAGTCCGACGCCTGGAGAATGAAATTGCCCGTGCGCGAACGGTGTTGTGGAATGGCCCTCTTGGACGGTTTGAGGAACCACCTTTTCATAAAGCAACAAAGGCCATACTGCACACCCTTGCGACAGCAACACGCGAGCGCTCTCTCGTCTCTGTCGTTGGGGGAGGCGATAGTGTCGCTGCACTCCATGCGGCCTCTCTGGATTTTTCTGCTTTTAGCTACGTTTCTACCTCTGGGGGGGCTTTTCTGGAATTCTTGGAAGGAAAAGAACTTCCAGGAATTCGAGCTTTGCAAGACTCCTAAGTCTTCTGCGCGGCCTGCCAATCTTTGAGGAACTGCTCCAGCCCCTTATCTGATAAAGGATGCGCATAAAGGGACCGGAACACTTGAGGTGTGACGGTCACAATATCCGCTCCGGCGTAAGCCGCTTCTAAAACATGCTTTGCATGGCGCACAGAGGCGGCCAAAATCTGCGTCTCTAACGAAGAATCATCGTCGTAGAGAGTTCGAATAGAGGCGATCAGTTCTTTCCCTTCCTGTCCGCAGTCATCAATGCGTCCCATGAAAGGAGAAACGTAGGTCGCTCCGGCACGTGCCGCAAGAAGAGCCTGCAGAGGAGAGAAACAGAGTGTGGCGTTAACGGGGATCGCCTCCTGATGCAATTTCTGGCAAGCCTTGATGCCGTCAAAAGTGACAGGAACTTTTACCACAACATTGGAAGCAAGGTTGGCGAGATCATGCGCCTCTCGCACAATCTCTGTATAATCCGTAGCAATAACCTCCACACTGACAGGTCCTTTCACCAGAGAGCAGATATCGAGGATCACTTCTCTTTGTGGTCGTCGTGATTGAGCCATCATCGAAGGATTGGTCGTCACGCCCTCGATAAGTCCTGTCTCAACCGACGGAGCCAAAGCTTTGATATCTACAGTATCAAGAAAGAATTTCATTTTTCCTCTTCTTCTTTATATTTTAGTTTATATAAGGTCGAACAACGAATATAGCGCTGAAGGACAGCTTTCTCTGGGCCTTCAAATTGATAGCCATGTTGGAGAAGATATTC
>JAIRMZ010000003.1 GCA_031258355.1 Holosporales bacterium | reverse complement strand
CTCATCCCCCTTCACAAGGAAGTTTTTCTGGAAAAGAATTTCCCTTCTCCTTATTGATCCCTGTCCTATCAGAACGTTTCAGTAAGAGCGAAACACTTTCTCTTTCATTACATACTCTCTCCAACGTATAATCTCTTGAAGTGGAGAAAAAACAGTAGTTGAACTCTATAGTCCTAAAATTTTTGTTGCCGTAAGGGAGAGGTAGAGAGGAAAAGAACAGCTAGAACAATGCAAGCTTTTATTCTGTTCAATCCCAGCATACACTCTCTTCCATGCTCCTAGACTTCACCCTTTCTCGCGAAGATCTCTGTGAAGTTATGCAGAATGTCAAGGTCGCAGCGATGTTTCCGGTTGTGCAAGCGGGATCAAAATTTTTTCACGGAATATTTGACCAAAACAGAGATGTCTCTATTCTCCCAGTCACGGGAGGTGTATATGATTTTTCTGATGGTGGTAATAGCACGCTGTCTGCGGAAGAATATTTAAGGTTTTTTATAGAGAATAATGGAGATTTTTTTGATTTATCTGGTGATTTTTGGATAGAATATACTTCTCCCAAGAGAGTGGATAATATTGATCGTGAACAATTCTGTGAGACCTTCTTTTCTTTGTGTGAAAAGTATGGAGAGTGCGGACGCAAAGAGTACTTTCTGTTTCTTCATTTTGCTATTTATCTTCATCGATGGAACGAAGCAAATCTAAAAAATTTGAAGTGTCTCCTGTTCCATTTGCATATGTTTCCTGCTCTTGTTCTTAGAAAAGAAGATCCACATCGACGGCGATATTCTTACAATCAATTTGAAAAGCTTTTTCAGGATTTTTCTCAAACAAAACTGATTTTTCTGCTGCGAAACCCTTTGTGTGATGTCGAATCGTCTATGAGCCGTCATCATATAAATTATACACAATCGCTTCGTATAATGTCGCATTGGTTCTGTGTTTACCAATTTCTAAAAGAAAAACGTTCCGCTTTCCTGATCAAATTACTTGACCTTCACCGTCATTTTGATGTTGTTATGAAAGAAGTGAGTACCTTTCTGGAGATTACCTATGATCCCTCTATTCAGGAGTCCACGTTCTGGGGGAATGTGTTTTCTTGTCGTTCTTGGAAGCAGGAGGTTCAGACCAACCGAGCCAACCCGGATTTTATCGACTGGAAGGGCGGGATTCTCTCAGAGTATGAGATCTCAGTAACACGGTTCTTCTTTCGTGATGTTCTGGCAACGTTCTTTCCGGAGAATGCTAAGCCTTTACGCTTCATCGACTATCTCCGTGTGGGGAAGTTCTGTCTGCACTGTGTGCTCTCTGTCTTCAAAGTCCGTTCCTTACGAGAAGGATACCACGATTACTTCGTCCCCTTCCGCGACTTCCTCCGTTTCTATCCTCGTCTCAAAAAACTCCCTTCCTTGGATTTAAGCCATGTTAAGACGTATAATAAGTAGAGGAGAATAATAGGATAATCACTGCCTTTTTAGGCCTTAGTCAGATTAAAACATATGAGAGCCTCGGGCCTCCCCCCCCCCTTCACAACCTCCAAGAAATCCTCTCCTCAAGAATTAAAACACAGTAATGGTATGGTATTGATCCTTTCTAGAGAATGAGCTAATTGAAAGATTATGAGTATATAATCCTTATTATAAGCGGTGTAGATATATAGAAAGGTGTTTCATAAAAAAGATAGAGAGGAGAATTATAGAAAAAGCCATCCCCCTCTATAACACAACAAAGAAGATCCTCTTTTCTCAAAGGCTTCCAGCATTGCTCTCACAAAATCCTATGTTTGACAGTACAAACCTTTTCCTCCGGAGAGCTCTCCCCCTAATATCGTGAGGGAAGGGGAGGCGTATGAAATCCATAGGGAAGACGCTCGGGATATTCCTGTTGGTAGGAGGGCTTGGGGGATGGGCTTTTCTGCAAACGCGACAAGGTCATCACGTCTTATATAAGGGTATCGCCAAAATTACGCAGCCTTACGGGCTTTCCTTCGCCGAAGAGGATTTGTACCTGTTCTTCCCCATGCGCATCGCCTGCCAACAGCTTACAGCAAACACGCAATGGGGTCCCTGCCCCTTCCGAGGCGTCTTTCTGAGCTTCAACCCTCTCCAATTTTACAAAAGGTTTTTCCCTCATCCTACACACAAGGCGTTGCCCCTTCCTCCAGAGCTTCTCTCTTGTCGCATCCAAGAAGTAGCCTTTCCTCCAGACTTCCCACGAAAAAACAGCGTTCTACAGGACATCCGTCTCGAACGTGTGGGAGATGCCGATACGCTTTGGCTTACGTTGAAGGAGGAAAAACAACAAGCGACCCTAACGGCGCAAATAGGAGAGACGGTTACTTTTACGATTAAGGGAACGCTAGAGACCGATCAGTTGCATATCCCTCATCTTAAAATCACAGGAACAGCGTCTTTTCCTTTTTCGGAAAATGGAGAAGTGACCTGGCAAGCGACCGCGCCTTCAGGAGAATGGGAGGAAAGAAAATTTCAAGATATATCCCTTCAAGGAACAACTCGCCTAGGAGCAACCTTTGATACACGCCTACAAGCCGAAGCTAAGGGACAGGAGCAATCTTGGACATTGCGAGGAGATCTCTCTATCGATCAACAAAAATATCTCACGGTGCGGACGGGGGACCTTTCTTGCTCAACGATGACTCTCCACATAGAGGAGCCGCTTGTCATCGATCTTGACCAGCTTCCTTTTCCACGCAAAGGAAAGGGCCAGCTCACAATAACCGATATGAAGACGCTTGCTTCTTTTTGGGATCTTCCTTTAATGGGTCAAGGAACGGTGCATATTCAATGCGGAGAAGCTTCTGGGAAAGCGGTGCTTTCCCTCACGGCGCAAGTGAATTCTTTACATTATGAAGATTGGAAGATTGCGCAAGGGACGCTGTCTGGGACCCTCCCTGAAGGCGATCTGTTCCAATTCTCTCTGAAGGGAGAGGCCCGGGAAATTACCAGCCCCTACGGTCCCCTCCCGACCTGCTCTTGGGAGCTTGTCCCGGCAAATGGCGCCCATGCCTTTACATTAGAAACCGTCTTGGCACCCTTAGGATCGATTCGCGTGCAAGGTTCCTGGGATTTCCAAAAGGGATCTGGAGAAGTTCATACGTTGCAAAGCGGCATACTCAAGCTTCATCAGCGTATACAAGGGACCTGGCATCACGGCCGCTTTCATTTTTCTGGAGGATTGGGCTGGAAAGAGGGGAATCCCCTTTTTTGGAAAGTGCTAGGAACACCAGACAATTTTTCTGTGCAGGCACAAGGAAAGCGGCTTTTCGTTCTCAAAAGTTCTTCTGGAAAGAATTATCTTTCTGGGCAAATCTTCCTCAAAGGGTTGCCTTTCTATCCTGAAGGGAACGCTACGGCCACTTTAGCAGATCGCACAGGTCAAGACCTTTGCGAGGGATATGCAGAGATAACTCCAGAGTACTTACGAGGGGTTTTGCACGCAAAGGACCATTGGGGCGATTCTCTTAATGGAGAGATTTCCTTCGCTCCTAAAAAAAAACAGAATTTTTTGTCTTCTCTGACACAACAACCCTTCTCAGGAACTGTTCGCGCCAAAGTGAAGATTGGCCGCTTGTTGGAGCTCTTGGGCCTTCTCCCAGAAGGGGTGCTGATCGATGGCTGGTTTAACGCGGCTTTAGAAGGAATAGGGAACCTGCAAGCGCCCACTCTCTCCGGCACCTTTGCTGTGCACGAAGGGTTGTTCGAGCTCGGAGGAGCAGGAACAGCCTTTTACGCCATCAATATCTCCGGCATAGCGCAAGGGAATCGCCTAGTGCTGCAATCCGTTACGTTACGTGATCGACAACAGGGAAAGGGTTCCATCACCGGATTCCTCACATTCCTCCCTGAGCTAAAGGCCTATACGAAACTACAATTAAATTTACATAATTTGTTGATTATTGAGCAAGATGATCTGAAGGTTGCGGCTCTTGGCTCCATCTATTTGTCCGGGCAATTTCCCAACATCTCCCTAACAGGAAAGCTCACATTACCCTTTGTTGATTTTTTGATTGTAAAATCCTCCACAGAAGATCTCGGAAATCTCCACATCACGGAAAGAGGTCCTCATAAAGAACGGACCCCTTTTCAGAAGCGCTCCCCTCTTTATCTTCCCTTTCTGTGCTCTGTCACGCTTCCCTGTCCAGAGGTAGAAGTACACGGCCAATCTGTTGAATCTCTGTGGCGTGGGACCTTAAAACTCGTAGGAGGAAGAGAGGCCCCTATCGCGCTAGAGGGCCTTTTGCATTTGCGTCATGGGCATTTAGACTTATATGGACGACATTTACCGTTTACACATGGTAAAATTGTCTATACTGCGCAAGCCCCTCTCGATCCAGCCGTACACCTGAAAGGGCGGAAGGCGCTCGGAGACCTCGAAGCTTTCCTAGCAATCGTCACAACTCCCACAAAAACTTATTTTCAACTTACCTCTTGGCCGGATCATTCTGTTGAGGATATTCTCTCTCTCTTGCTCTTTAATAAATTTGTCTCCGTGCTCTCTCCACCAGAAATGGTGCAATTGCTACATGCGGCTTCCGGCTTTCAAGGAGAAACCCTTTCCCCTCTCGAGGTTCTTGACACGATGCGAGAAATTTCTGGCATCGATACTGTACTTTATAATACAGAAACGGAAGGGGGAACGCTGATCAATAGAACATTAACATTAGGAAAATATATCAACAACAGAATCTTTGTAGGACTCGATAACGAGCTTGATCTCAATACAACAGAGCTCAGTGTCCAAGTGACGTTAACACAACGGACAATGCTGGAAGCGCGAACGAACGGAGAATTTGGTCTCACCTGGCGTCAGCCTTTTTAAGCTTTCAGCGCGTTTCGCCAATTGCTCTCAAAGAGGAAGACATGAGAGACTTCCCTGTGGATGCTTTCAAAGAACGATACGATACAAAGGATCTTTTTCACCTTTATTGCGTGGTTTGTTCTTTTTCTCCCTCTGTTTTCTTCTTCCCAAGAGCCAACAGGGTTGTCTTATCAAGTCCAAACTCGTTTTCGGGAGGCTCTACCAGAAACGTTTGCCGAGGAGCTGCTTTCCTACCAGATGCAGGACCGTCCTGTTCACCACATTTCTCTTCTTAAAGAACGCGCCCGCAAAGATATTGCAACCCTTGAACAGCATCTTCGTGCCCAAGGATATTTCTCGGCGCAAGTACAATATATTTTTCAAACAACACCTCAGGGAATTGTTCTTCTGTTTGATGTCCAGCCAGGAGATGCTTTTATCCTTGAAGAAATCCAGTTATTAGAGGTGAACACTCGGGAGCCCCTCCCTCTCCTTGTGCCCCTCACGCGAAGATTTGCAAATCAGAGAAATACCCTAGCGCTTTTAACGCAAATTGAGCAGAAAGCCCTCAATCGACTCAAGAAGAAGGGATTTCCCATGGCGGAACTTAAAAATAAAGAATTAATCGTGGATCACACTCAGAAGAAGACAAAATTCCAGTGTCTCATTGAGACGGGTCCGCGAGTTTTCTTTGGTCCGGTCACCTTTGTCGGAGCAGATGCTTTACCTGCGACTTTCTTGAGGAATAGAGTGACTTTCCGAGAGGGGTCATTATTCGATGCACGTGAGATAGAGGCGACGAGACAAGCACTCATTGCCACGAAACTCTTCTCCTCCGTCAAGATAGAAGTAGCGCAGAAAGCCGACAAACACTCTCTCATTCCCATCAAGATTAAGGTAGGAATGATCCCCACGCATCTCCTCTCGTTGGGAGGACGGTTCTCTACCTACAAGGCTGCGGCAGGCCAGGATTGGTGGCGTGGCATAAAAGGAAAAGTCTCTCTGACAAAGTTCAATCCTTTTGGGTGTGGTGACCAGATGCGTGTGAGTCTCTCAGGAAGTCCGCCTACTTATACGAACCTGCACGGAGAAGGAGCGACCCGATACAATTTTGCGGTGAGCGGTGATTTGATGGAGCCGGATGTTTTCTCTGCAGGATATACGCTCATCACTCGAGGGACGTTTCTTCAAGAAACAACTATCGGGTTTTTTCGTTATGGATTCACAGCGGAAACTTTCCTAGATATTCCTTTAAAGACGATCCTGCGCTTTACAATCGGTCCGACGATAGAAAGCTTTCGTGTTGAAGGACGGGGAGTCCATCTCTACAATCTGGTAGGTTTTTCCTCAGAAATGGTTTTAGACACCACCGATAACGCTCTTAATCCCAAAAGAGGGATATGCCTCTCTTTGGGACTACATCCTCAAGGAGGCAGTATCATGCAACCCGACAAAAGTACTCAGAGAGGATTGTGTCTGATAAAAGAAAGACTTTCGGTTTACTGCCCCCTCGATCGGTCGGGAAATTATGTGATCGCCGGATGGACGCATTTACGCCAGGTTCTCTGGCAGAAATTTGAACATATTCCCACAGATAAGAGGCTTTATGCCGGAGGGAATCATTCTGTTCGCGGATATGCTTTGCAATATGCTGGGCCCCTTGACGCAGCGCAGCAACACCCTGTTGGGGGACGATCCGTTTGGGAAGGAGGGGGAGAGCTGCGCCTCCGTCTGGTGGGCCAATTATCTGGGATCTTCTTTATCGAAAGCGCGAAAGTCTCTCAGAGCCTTTTCCCAAAGCTCGCTCATGATTGGTTTACAGGTCTAGGGTTGGGTTTTTGCTATTTGACCGAAATAGGACCTCTGCGGGTTGATATCGCACGACCTTTGAGAATTCGTCCAAAGATTGATGCGAAGCTCCAGCTGATGATCAGCATCGGACAAACCCTTTAATCTTATCCTTTTTCAAACTTCCCTTTTGGGAGCTTTATAAGCTGAAAAACGGTCGGAGGAAATTTTTCTCCATAGATGCAATTCTCCAGCTCGATTATCGTTTGATTACGCGCATCGTCCTCTAAGATCCAGCGCTGAAGATGCAGTGTTGCAACATCGAAGAATAAGGTTAACGTTCCAGACTCTCCATTAACAGCAAGCATTAGTTGGATAGCTCCTTCTTTCTTAGCAAAAAACAAGATTCGTGTTCTTTTCTGGCGAAAACTGATGGTCTTCTTCAGAAATAAGTACAGAGGATTGGATCGTGGAATCTCAGAGCGTTCTTTCAACTCTTTGTCGACATGATACAAAGGGCCATTTTCTGCAATGATGAGATTCGGATTCGGGTCATCGTAATCGAAACGCACTTTTCCCGGCCGCTCCCAGAAAAACCAGCCGCTTGTGAGGGCTCCCTTCCGTCCCGTCTGCTGGAATCGTGCCTTGAGCGTTGTAAGGCGGTTCAAGGCCGTCTCCAATTGACTCAATGTCAGTGTAGAAGGGGGCGTGGCGTGGCTATCTTTAACGCCTAGAAAGCAAAGGCAAAGAAGAATGAGCCATTTTCGTATCATCCGATAATTTCTCTTTTTCCAACTCTATTGGCGGGGCTCACAACGCCGCGTGCCTCCATCTGATCGACGATACGTGCTGCACGGTTGTAGCCGATCTGCAGATGACGCTGAATAAAACTTGTGGAGACCTTTCCTTCCCGTCGAATAACGGATAGGGCTTCCTCGAAAAGAGGGTCCACACCGCCTTCATCGAAAAGCTCCTCCACCTCTTCTTCTCCTTCTTGGATAATATCGAGCATGTACTGCGGTTCCCCTTGCTCTTTAAGTTCATTGACGACGGCTTCCACCTCGTGGTCCGCGACAAAAGGCCCATGCACGCGCATGATTTGTCCGCCTGTGGCCATGTACAACATGTCCCCTTGGCCAAGGAGCTGCTCGGCGCCTTGCTCGCCAAGAATCGTGCGGCTATCAATTTTGGAGGTAACGTGGAAACTGATCCTGGTCGGGAAATTGGCCTTAATAGTGCCCGTGATGACATCAACAGAGGGGCGTTGCGTGGCCATGATAAGGTGGATACCTGCTGCTCGTGCCATTTGAGCGAGGCGTTGCACAGCGTTTTCAATATCCTTTCCCGCTACCAACATGAGGTCCGCCATCTCATCTACGATCACGACAATGTAAGGAAGAGGCGCGAGATCTAACGGTTGGTTTTCATAGATAGGGAGTCCAGACTCTGGGTCAAAACCTGTCTGAACGCGGCGCAATAGGGGCTCTTCGTGCTTTTGTGCTTCCGTAAGACGAGCATTGTATCCTTCAATATTACGAACACCGAGGCGCGCCATCGCCTTATAACGATTTTCCATCTCGCGCACCGTCCACTTGAGCGCGACCACAGCCTTTTTCGGATCGGTCACAACAGGTGTAAGAAGATGTGGGATACCGTCGTATACTGAGAGTTCTAGCATCTTCGGATCCACCATGATGAAGCGGCATTGCGCTGGAGAAAGGCGATACACGAGAGATAAAATCATCGTATTTACCGAGACCGATTTCCCGGATCCCGTCGTGCCCGCAACGAGAAGATGAGGCATGCGCGCCAAGTCGACAACCACAGGGACTCCACCGATGCTCTTCCCAAGAGCTAAGGCCAAGGAACCAGGAAATTTTTCATAAGCTGAAGAGGCAAGGAGTTCGCGCAGATAGACGGTCTGCCGTTTGGTATTGGGGAGCTCGATCCCAATCACGTTTTTCCCAGGAACAACCGCGACACGTGCAGACACAGCGCTCATGGATCGCGCAATGTCGTTAGATAATCCGATAACGCGAGAAGATTTGATACCCGCCGCAGGATGTAATTCGTAGAGCGTTACAACAGGGCCGGGCTTAGTGTCCACGATCTCGCCCTTCACACCAAAGTCGTTCAGCACATGCATAAGATGCTCAGCATTTGCAGCTGCGGCTGCGGCGCTAATAGGCTCCTCACGCTCAGAAGGTAAAGACAGAAGATCTAGTGCAGGCAAGACGTACCCTTCAGGCATCGCTAAGTTCAAGGGATCTGCTTCCTCCATCTTGAATCCTTCCTTCTCGAAAGAAGAAGATAAAGAACTAAATCCGCCCCCAAGAAGAGGGATCTCTTCTGATGGCTTGGCTCTATCTGTCAACGGAATTAGGGAAAAAGCTTCAGAGAAACGTGACCAGCTTTCAGAGAGCGGAGGTCTCCTTCTAAAGGAGTTTTTTCTCAAAAAGGGAGGGGAGGGGATGGAAAGGCGTAATGCACTAAAAAATAAGAAAAAACTGAGACAACTTGATAGAGTAATTAAAAGGGGAGTTGGCAGAAAGGGACGGCTCGTGCGCCAAACAAGTGCACCAAACGCACCCCCCAGAGGGACAGGCCAGGGCGCCAAGTGAGGGGAGACATCTCCTAGCGCAAGAGAGAGAAGGAGAACTGCTCCCGCTGTTCCCAAAAAGGCGCCTTTTAGGGAGGATTTTCCGTGCATCTTCTTCCAACCAGCACACAGGAAAGCGAGTGGCCAAAGACATGAAGCTAATCCAAAGAACTGGATCAAAAGATCTGCAAGAGTATTTCCAAAAATAAACAAAGACCCTTTCAAGGTCTCTACAGACGTATTCCAAGACGGTTCCTCCGCCTTATACGTGCATAATGCCCCTCCTATCGCTAGACCAATGAGACCATATATCCCGCCGATAACGGGAAGAAAAACCTCCCGGAGAGACGACGCTATTCCTTTCTTCATCACAAGATTGTAGCGGTTTCTTCAAACGAGGGAAAAGTGTTTGCTATGAACCAACTAGAGAAAGCAAGAGGAGGAGTATTCTCCCCTCCCCCATTTTCCGTTATCTCTTACAGAGCGCTGAGATCCAAAGTCCCAACAAGCCGATAAGCTGTTCGTAGGACATGCCG
The DNA here is from genome assembly GCA_031258355.1 of Holosporales bacterium. Taxonomy (GTDB): domain Bacteria; phylum Pseudomonadota; class Alphaproteobacteria; order UBA3830; family JAIRMZ01; genus JAIRMZ01. The sequence goes on along the minus strand of JAIRMZ010000003.1, from coordinate 7,042 downwards.
ATCGATTTCAATTAAGCCATCGTCTTTCGTAACGTGAGATGATGGGTTTTTCGCCTTGCATACTGCACTGGTTTTACCGCTTTTTAGCTCCTCAAAAGGATCCAGAGAACAGACGTGCAAACTTGTTGGTGTCACGCTCCAGACCTTTCTTAGTAAGACTTGTCCTGTCTCTAGTACCAAAAGAACCGTCGCCTCAGGAGAGACTGGAGATGCTGGGACAAACCAAATTAACGTCGTTTCTGTAAAGTGTGGATGCAAATACGCGCCCGCTCTAGCCGCGAAAGCATCACGCTTTCCTGCAAGCTCCGCCGGACGGTGGCGCATTTCCACTGCAGCCTCCGTTTTTAGCTCAACTGTTCCCTCAGAAGCTCCTGCGCAAAGAGCGTAAACAGGAAGGTCCCGTGCTCCCTCTACAGACCGGGTGATGGGACTTCCCTCAAGGGAACGACCGAACATCTCTCCCCGTCTCATCCGAATTTCAGCCGGCAAAATAGCAGACTCTTCATGAATTTTATCCACAAGAAGCTCTGCTGGATCACAGCCAAACGCGCCAGACAAACGCCGAATAAGATCCGTGTTTAACCGTCGTGATCCCGACTCGAGACGCGAAAGATACGAAACAGAGATACCTGTTAGTTCTGATAGAATCTCGAGCGTTAAACCCACACGCTTTCTGAGATATTTCAGATGTGTCATGGCGCTCCCACGTCGTCTTCTCCCCCTTTTTCCAGGAGTCGTTAACGAAATAGGAGCGTGCCCAACTCCCCCTTGCCCAACCTCATCCACAGGAAGAGGATTTAAATTGCTTCCAGCCATCATTCTCTCCATCATTAATTTACAACGACGTCAAATTACAACATCAAAAAGGATTCTGCAAATGATAGGAATATTTCTTTATATTTTCGTGAGATAAATGTCCACCGTTCTCCAAGAAATCTTTCTCTGGAGAAAGTATTGGTCAGTACTTTGGCAGAAAAATCCTCTTATTCTAGAGGATTTAATGGAAGAATATTATTGGGGATTGTTTCTAGATTTTTTATGCTTCTGTAACGAAACTTTCTCTTCATTTTTGATAGAAAAAACAAAGTAATACCGTTAATTTGCTCCTTTCTTTATAAATATGTTGTTTTGATCAAGACTTCAAAAGAAGGCGAATGACCTTTGTGTAGTTCATCATATCTTGCAAAGAGAATCGGCATTATAGAAAAAAGCGATTAGAAATGAAAATCGCCTTTCTGAAGACAAGAATTTTTGTCCACTCGTACACTTCGGAAAGAAAGTGGGCCTCCTTAGACTTTTTTCTTCAAAAAAGCCTCTATATAGAGAGATAAAGGGAGAAAGGCATGCCCAAGGCGCCACAAGAGCACGTTTATCGTCCTGTGCAACGGTTCCGAAGGCTGTTTTTCTTCGAGATAGGCGCTTTCTTGCTTTTGATCGCACGTCTTGTCTTTCTGCAGTTCTGGGAAGACACCCGCTATAGCCTGCTCTCACAAAAAAACTGCGTACGTTTCGTGCCCATCCTTCCGCAAAGAGGGAACATCCTCGATAAGGAAGGAAAGGCGCTTGCTGCTAATGTGAGTTCTTATCGTCTTTTTCTTGAAAACTCCTTTAAAGAGCGTCGAGAAGAAATTCTTACCCTTTTGCAAAAGGAGATCCCTCTCTCTAAGACAGCAGTTCAATCTCTTCGAGAAGAATGTAACAAAAAACCACATTTATCTTTAATTTTGGTGCAAGACGCTCTTTCTTGGGAACAAGTTTCTCGACTCGTGTTCTTGCAATCTCGCTATTCAGAACTGCATATCACCTTAGGTTATGCTCGCTCTTATCCTTATGAGGAGTTGTTTGGCGCTGTCACGGGATACATTGGTGCTCCTGAATCTCAGGAAGCGGCTTTAGAGACTTTGGCAAGACATCCTGATTACCGTGTAGGTAAAGCAGGAATGGAACGCACCTTTAATAGCCTGTTGCTGGGAAGCGCAGGATTCCGCAAGGTCGAGATTGATGCTACCGGTCGCGTGGTGCGTCAGTTGGAGCACTCTCCTGCTGTGCGAGGCACGGATCTTAAAACAACGCTGGATGCCCCTCTCCAGAGTTTTGTCTACGCCTTGCTCAAACCTTACAAGGCAGCATCCTGTGTCATCATAGAAGTTCCCTCCGGAGCGATCCGGTGCCTGGTCTCCGTCCCCTCTTACGCGCCAACAGCACTAAGTCAAGGAGAAAGCGGCGCCTGGCGCAGAGTTCTTCAAGACCCCGAACATCCTCTTCTTGCGCGGGCAACAGCAGGACAATATCCCCCTGCTTCTACCTTTAAGATTGTTACGCTGTTAGCCGCCTTGGAGGCGGGTTTCTCTCCTCAAGAAAAAGTATTCTGTCCCGGATATTTGGAGCTAGGAACCCATAAATTCCATTGTTGGCATAAGACAGGCCATGGTGCTTTAACGATGGCAGAAGCCATGCATAACTCTTGTGATGTATACTTTTTCTCTCTCGCAAAACGTCTCGGTCTGAACAAAATGACGGAAGTGGCTCGTAAATTGGGCCTCGGTGAAATAGCAGGAGTATTGTACGGAGAGGCGGCTGGCCTGATCCCTTCACGCGCCTGGAAACTATTGAGGCAGAAAGAGTCCTGGTCTGTGGCAGATACGATTCTCATTGCTATTGGGCAGGGTCCGATTCTCGTTACTCCCCTTCAATTAGCGATCTTGGTTGCGCATGTGGCCAACAAAGGTCAACGGGTGCATCCGACTTTAGAGATAAAAGAAGAGGACGAAGACACCAAAGACCTCGGGTTTCGTCCAGAGACGATTGAATTCCTTAAGAAAACGCTCATTGAGACTTGTACCATCGGAACAGGGCGGAGGGCACAGACGGAGGATCCTACAGTTGTTGTTGCGGGAAAAACAGGAACCGCGCAGGTCCGACGTATCAGTGCGCGCGATCGCGAACGGAATAAAACCGATACAGGAGATCGCTCTTGGGAAGAGCGAGACCATGCCCTCTTTGTGGGATATGCGTCGAGGGGAGAAAAAGCGACGCCAAAATATGCAATAGCCCTTGTCGTTGAACATGGAGGAAAAGGGGGAGGCGTTGCAGCTCCTCTTGCAAAGCAGATTTTTGAACGGTTGCTTCCTCCGATCGTTCCAAAAGAGTAAATATGCGTTTTTTCCCTGATAGATTCCTTCCTTTCCTCAAGAAAAACAGCTTCTTTTTTCTTTTGGTTCTCGCGATTTTTCTCCTTGGTCTTGCAATGCAATACAGCGCTGATGGAGGACATTGGCGACCACGTGCGGAAAGACAAGCGCTCCGCTTTCCTCTTTGTTTCGGTGTCATGATCGTCTTGGCTTTGATCGATCAGCGTTTTTGGTATGTCTGGGCGTATTGGATCTATGTGGGCATTCTGGCACTCCTTTGTCTTGTAGAGTTTTGGGGCTTTGTGGGCATGGGCGCACAGCGATGGATTGACCTTTACCTCATCCAAATTCAACCCTCAGAACTGATGAAAGGCGCCTTAATACTCGCCCTAGGACGCTATTATAGCGGGCTGACAGAGCAGGAGGCGTACACTCCAGGAGCACATATCTTTCCACTGATCCTGACTCTTCTCCCAAGCCTTTTGGTTCTTAGGCAGCCCGATCTCGGGAGCGCTTTGATTCTGATAGGGGCTGGGTTATGTGTCATTTTCTTGGCGGGGTTCTCCTGGAAGAAAATACTCGGAGCAGGGTGCCTGGGGTTATGCTGTTTTCCGATAATCTGGACACATTTGCATGCATACCAAAGAAAGCGTCTTCTCGTTTTTCTCCACCCAGATCGCGATCCCTTAGGGGCTGGATATCACCTCCTCCAATCCAAAATCGCGCTCGGATCAGCAGGGTTTTGGGGGAAAGGGTTTCTTAAAGGAACGCAAAGTCATCTCAATTTTTTGCCAGAAAAACATACCGATTTTATCTTTACGATGCTTTGCGAGGAATTGGGCTTTTGCGGAGGCCTCATCCTCCTCCTTTTGTATTTTCTTCTCTTTTTATTGGGTTACGCTTCGAGCCAATCGGCACGCGGTTATTTTGGCCGTTTGTTAGGCAACGGACTGGTCTTTCTTCTTTTTCTACATATCTTTGTGAATATCGGGATGGTCATGGGCCTTTTACCTGTGGTGGGCGTTCCCCTTCCTCTAGTTTCTTATGGGGGAAGCTCTTTGCTTGCCACATCTATCATCTTAGGCCTTCTTTTGAACGTGGCGCACCATAGCCATTTTCGTCTAGGGGCGTAGCCCCACCATCTCTTGAATATAAGAGAAAAATCGATTCTATTTTGCTTTAAAAGATAGGATATTTGCATGGTTTTGGCTCTCTCTGAAGAATGGAAACTGTTTTTGGCGCGTCTCTGTCACGATTTGTCCGCCCCGATCGGGACGATCAGTCTGGCTTCGGGGGCCCTTGCTTCCTCAAAGGAGACGGAGGCCATTCACCTTTTATTCGAAGCACAGCAGAAGCTTTCAGCGCGACTTAAGCTTTTCCGTCTGCTTTCCCTTTCCGAAAAAGTATACTCCCAGTACGCCTTTGCAGAGGTCCAAGAGGGGCTCTCTGCCCATAGTGCCTGCCTGCAAGTATCGTTCAGTGCCAGCGGCTTTTCTGAAAAGGTGCCCACGTTTGCGATGAAATTTCTTATTACTGCCGCCCTCGTTCTTCTTCCCAGCTTGGTACGCAAGAAGAACAGCACCTTTCTTTGTCAGCAAAGAGGCACAGATTTCTATTGCATAGGTCAAGGAGAAGGGATTGTCCTTTCTGAAGAAGCCCGGACATGGTTTTTGAACAAAGAAAAAAACCTCTCCGCACAAACGATTTTCTGTGCTCTCTTAGAGGACTTTGCACAGGCCTCTCGGGGGACCTTCCATCTGGAGCAAACTTCAGAAGGAGTAACTCTTTCTCTATGCCATAAGGCCTCTCTTGTTTCTTGAGGGAAACGTCCTTCTTTAACTTGAGAACACTACTCGCACCTCGAAAAATGAAAAAGGATCTTGCAAAACGCGAAAGATCTCCCTATATAAAGGAGGGAAACAAAGGAATTTAATAATGTCTCAAATTACTTTTAATGGACCAGCAGGCCGGCTAGAAGGTGTGTACCACCATGGCGCTTGTGCGAAATTGCCAGTGGCATTGGTTTTGCATCCTCATCCTTTACAGGGTGGGACCATGCATAATCGTGTCACATATACCTTGTATCGAGCTTTTGCGAAGCAAGGCCTTTCGGTAATGCGCTTTAATTTTCGTGGCGTTGGATCTTCAGAAGGATCCTTCGATAGTGGAGAAGGAGAAGTTGCTGATGCTGCGGCTGCTTTAGACTGGTTGCAATCGGTCAATCCAAAAGGGAATCCTTTGTTGGTAGCAGGGTTTTCCTTTGGCGCATGGGTTGCGATGCAGCTCTTAATGCGACGCCCAGAGGTGGCTGGATTTATCTCTGTAAGTCCTCCCGCTAATCTTTATGACTTTAACTTCCTCGCACCATGCCCTGTCTCAGGGATGATTGTGTGTGGCAAGAAGGATGATATCGTCGATGAACAAAGCGTTGATGCTCTTGTGACGAAACTAAATTCTCAAAAGGGTATCCAGATCGACTATCGTGTTCTGCCTCAGGCGGACCATTTCTATACAAACCACTTAGATACGATCTACCAATACGCAGTTGATTATGTGACAGCGGCACAGCAAGGACAATCTCTCGCATATGCCGCAAACTGGTGAGAGAGTTTCTGTTATGCCGCAAACTGGTGAGAGAGTTTCTGTAACACCTCCTTTCCTTTCCCCTGTTCTTCAGGAAGCTTCAGAACGAGGCTTCCTGTACCAGGGGACGGATTTGGCACGTTTGGATGCGCGTCTTGCCGAAGGACCCGTCACGCTTTATCTAGGTGTGGATGCGACAGCAGAGAGCCTACATGTCGGGAATCTTGTTCCCATCATGCTCCTGCGGCTGTTCCAGAGGCATGGGCACCGTCCCCTTGCCTTGGTTGGCGGAGGGACAAGCAAAATTGGGGATCCCTCTTTCCGGAACACAACACGTCCTATGCTGTCGGAGGAGGAGCTTACACGCAATATTCAAGGAATCCGCCTCAGCTACGCGCCCTATATCCGATTCGGGACGCAAGATCACGACGGGAAATTAGTCAACAATGCCGATTGGCTTGATCGGCTGGAATACATTCCTTTCTTACGCGAGATAGGACGCCATTTCCCGATGGGGCGGCTCCTCTCCTTGGATTCGGTCAAACAAAAGCTTGAAAACAATCTCCCCTTCAGCTTTTTGGAGTTCAACTATCCGCTTCTACAGGCTTACGATTTCTTGGAGCTCTTGCGGCGCGAAAATTGCGTTCTGCAGATCGGTGGATCAGATCAGTGGGGCAATATCGTTAGCGGCGTAGAGTTCATTCGTCGCATGACGCAAACAGAAGTCTTCGCCCTCACAACCCCTCTTCTTGAGACGTCAAGTGGCACTAAAATGGGAAAAACCGCGCAAGGTGCGGTCTGGCTCCGGCCAGAATTCTGTTCTCCTCTCGATTTTTGGCAATATTGGCGGAATGTCGATGACCGAGATGTTAGCCGATTTTTACGCCTCTTTACCGATCTTCCCTTGGAAGAAATCGCTGTACTAGAAAAGGCTGAGGACATCAATGCTACTAAAAAGACCCTTGCAGACAGTGTCACGGCACTCACACATGGCCAAGAAGTGATCCCCCAGATTCATCAAGCCGTCCAGGCGCTGTTTTATGGAGGCGCAGAAAGGAATGATCAGATCCCGACATTCTTTGTTCCCCGTGATTGGCTGGGAACAAAGACCATAGTAGACCTTTTGGCGGAGAGCGGCCTTTGCTCCTCCCGAGGAGAGGCCCGGCGCTTAATCCGTGGAGGAGGCGCCTATTTGAATGATACAAGTATTTCGAGCGAAGAAGAAATATTGACGGCAGCACAATTCCCTAAAGAACGCGCGAAGATCGCTTCAGGGAAAAAGCGCTTCCTTTACGCTTGCCTTCAGAAATAGGCCCCGCTAAGCATCT
>JAIRMZ010000002.1 GCA_031258355.1 Holosporales bacterium | reverse complement strand
ACTCTGGATGACATTGCCTGGATCGTTCCTCACCAAGCGAATATTCGTATTATTGAGGCCATGGCAGAAAAGCTCTCCTTCCCCATGGAGCGTGTTTTAGTAACGGTAGGGCATCACGCCAATACCTCAGCGGCTTCTATTCCTTTATCTCTTGCGGAGGGCTTTGCACAGGGTCAACTCTTGCCTGGCCAAAATCTGTTATTAACAGCTATTGGTGCGGGATTGACTTGGGGAGCTTCTCTCTTCCGTTTATAGCGGATGGTTGAAGTATGGTCCGCGTTGTTACCTTCGGCTGCCGCCTGAATGCCTTAGAATCGGAGCACCTTCAGCGCCAAGCGCAAAAAATCGGCCTTCAAAATTGTGTGATTATTAATAGCTGCGCGATTACTGCGGAGGCGGAACGACAAGTACGCCAGGCAGTCCGAAAGATTGCACGCGAGAACCCTACCACACGCTTGATCGTCACAGGATGTGCAGGAACTTTTGATCCCACCCTTTACGCAGCCCTGCCTCAGGTTATCGCTGTTATTCCTAATGAGAAAAAACACGATCTTGGGACTTGGCAAGCGCTGGTGGACCATTCTGCTCCCTCTCAGGAGGAAAATGCCACGAAGAATCCAGGACTCCGGGCACGCGCCTATATCGCCATCCAGAACGGGTGTGACCATTTTTGCTCCTATTGCCTCGTACCGAAGACACGAGGACGGAGCCGAAGCCTTCCTTATGAGGAAATCCTGAAGAGCCTACGGGTCGCCTTTCAGCAAGGATATCCAGAAGTGGTGCTGACAGGAGTGGATATTGCGGCTTATCGAGAGAACGATTTAACATTAGGGCAGCTGGTCCAACGCCTTCTTCACGATGTTCCGGAATTACCGCAACTCCGGCTTTCTTCTCTCGATCCTGCAGCTATAGACGCATCTCTTGTGGAGGCTTGGGCAAAAGAACCACGCCTCATGCCTCATGCCCATCTCAGCCTGCAGTCTGGGGCACCCCCCGTATTGAGAGAGATGAACCGGCGTCATACGTCGGAAAGCGTGCAAGTCCTTTGTGCAGGTCTCCGTGCGGCTCGTCCGGATATTGTGTTTGGTGCGGATCTCATTGCTGGATTTCCAACAGAGCAAGCAAAGGACGTGGACCAGACCCTGGACCTCCTTTCCGCTACAGGCATAACGTTTCTGCATGTTTTTCCCTATTCAGTGCGACCAGAAACACCAGCAGCCGCCTTACCCACTTTGCCTCGTTCTGTTGTCCTGGAGCGTGCACGGCGCCTTCGCCAATGGGGAGCGGCCGCACTCCGACAACGCTTTGCCCCCTATATTGGACAAATCCTCCCCATTTTAGGGGAAAAGGCACACCAAGGACGGACGCCACACTTTTTCCGTGTTATGGGGACCTCTCTCTCCCCACGAAGGATTGCGCCTATGCGTATTATCGGGTGTAACGAAACGTTCCTTCTTGCAGATGTCTTGGAAAAAGACGCATCACGTGAATAATTGACTGGTAATCTTACTTAGAGCTTGGAAGACCTTTTAAAAGGAGAAAGCCCCTCGCATCAAGAATTTGAATCTTTTAAAAAAAGAGTTACATTATCTTTATTGAAGAGGGTTATGTATAGAAAAATCATCATTAAGGCGTCCGCTGTAATAGTGACTCTTTTTGTGGAAGCACAGAGTGCTCTTGCTTACCGTCCTTTTGTCTGGCATGGCGTCTTTGTAGGGATGAGTACTGGTTATAGTGGAAGCCAGTGGGAAGGAAGCGTCAATGAGACAAAATGGAAAGGGAAAGGAGGGGGATTTGTCGGCTCCTTCTTTCTTGGTTGTGCGCATACCTTTCCGAGTAAGTTAACTCTAGGGGGAGAGTTTCGTGGTGCTTTTCCCATTGTGAGGAAAGACGGCATCAAGATAGGAGATGTAGAGGAGAATAAGATGGACGTTAAATCATCGCTGTTTGCGCCCATGATTTCCCTTCTTGTTGGACATAGCAGTTCATTCGTCCGTGGGACGGTCGGCTTCTCCTTAGGGTGTGGTTGTGCAGGAACGCGTATGGCGGGCAAGATTAACGGTAGAGAATTCACGCGGAGTATTTCCGCTTTTCAACCAGAAGGAGGGGTCTTCTGGGTCATCAAAATGTGGCGGAATATGGCGATGCGCTTTGATGGACGATGTGCGGCTATTTCAGAACAAGAAAAAACTGCTGATGCGATAAAGACGCAGGTAAGTGCTTTGCGTTTTTCTTTTGAGATAGGCTTACTCTACGGTCTCTAAAGAGCATCACGTTTGATGGATGCTCTGAAAGCCTCTTTTGTGTAGCGCTTTGTGGAGAGCGAGCGCTTGTTTTCTATTATCGCATAAGAAAGCAACGGTGGATCCCTTAGCCCTCTTACTTGTCTTGATTTGTGAAGAAGTTTGAGCGAGAAGCTTTTTGGGTAGTCGCCTTTTTAAGTGGGCAAGAAACACTTCAGGACGCTCTTGTGTCACAGGGACACAAACAATGTGCTGTTTAGAGAGTTTTCTGGTTTTAGGACGTGTTGCAGGTTTCTTGGTCCGAGCCGGTCGAGGAGGTTGCGATAAATCCAAACTCTGGATGAGGTGTGCAATTTCGTCGTCCTTTTCAAAAACTTGGAGAACCGTCTCTTGAGGAATATCTCTTGTCCTTGGGAGAGAAGGCTTTCCCGGGAACTGTCCATCAAACCCATACCGAAACAGATACGCAACACGGGCATCTCGCCATAGACGATCTGGCCCTCCGAGAACCACAACGATAAGACGTCGGTCTCCCTTAACCGCAGAAGCCGCCAAATTAAACCCAGAAGCGCTAACAAATCCTGTCTTTAATCCATCAATAACGACACCATTCCTTGTGCGTCCCAGAAGGGCGTTGTGATTGGGGTATGTCTGCCCCGCATACATAAAAGATTTCGTAGAAAATAACGGATAATATTTGCTGTATTGGTAAATCAAGACACGAGATAATCGTGCCATATCGCGCGCGGTAGAAATCTGTTGAGCATGAGGCAGACCAGAGGCATTGCAGAAGTGTGTAGAGATCATGCCAAGTCGGCGTGCTTCTTTGTTCATTCGGGCCACAAACGCTGTTTCAGATCCCGCAATATTCTCCGCGAGAACTACCGCAACATCGTTTGCAGATTTTGTGATAAGTGCCAACACGGCCTGACGAACACTCAATGTCTGGCCAGGACGTAAACCTAGGATACTCGGTGCCTGTTGCCTTGCCCAAGGAGAGACCCTCAGACGTCGATGCCAGGAAAGTCTTCCCGCCTCTATCTCCCGAAAAGTCAGAAGAAGTGTCATCATTTTTGTGAGAGAGGCAGGTTGCGTCTGAACGTCTGAGTTCTTCTCGTATAAGGAACGTCCAGAGGTTGCCTCTAAGACGATAGCCCCATAACGAGGCGCTGAAATGCTTACAAAAGAGAAGGCAACAGTGATAATAAAAAG
>JAIRMZ010000104.1 GCA_031258355.1 Holosporales bacterium | reverse complement strand
AGAATCTGACAGTAAGCATTCGAGAAAGGGACATCCGGATGCTCCTCTAGCGCTTCTACAGAGGCTTCAACAAAACCTGGGGAGATCTCGTCATCATCTGCTAACCACATAAAGAAGGTTCCCTGCGCTTCTTCTAGAAGGTGGTAATAACTCTTGATATCGCCCAGATTTGTTGCATGTTTAAGGTATTTCAACTCAGGGATTTTATCTTTAAAAGCGGCGACCACCTTTTCGTTCTCGTCTCCAGGAGTGGCGTCGTCGCAAACAATCACCTCAATCGGTTGGTACGTCTGTCGTGCAACGGCTTCTAAGGCGCGGGGCAATAAATGCGGCCGCTTGTACGTCAGGATTCCAATCGTGACCAAGGGCCGTTCGACCTGCAGGATTTTTTTTGTTATCTCCTTCATCTTTTTTCTTTTTTAGAATGATTTAGACCGGTAAGAGAACGAGATGTTTTCCTCCTTTTGTGGAATTCCGGCACGATCTTCAAGTCTGTACGTGTGAGGCCTAAAGCCCCCTCAGGGATATCGCCGGTAATCGTGCTGCCTGCGCCGATGACCGCTTCCTTTGCGATACAAACAGGAGCAACTAGCGCCGTGTTAGAGCCAACAAATACCCGATCCCCAAGTGTTGTTTTATGTTTATGCTGCCCATCATAATTGCATGTAATCGTTCCAGCACCGATATTGCATTTTTCCCCTAAGGAAGCATCTCCAATGTAGCTGAGATGGTTGATCTTCGTTCCAGCGGCCACATAGGCGTTCTTTGTCTCAACAAAATTGCCAATGCGCACACCTTCTTCAAGGCACGTTCCTGGCCTGAGGCGTGCAAAAGGTCCGATGGAAGCATTCTGCCCCACAGAAACGCCTTCTAAAACGCAAAAAGGACCGATACGACTTCTTGATTCTACTTGCACTCCTTTGCCGAAGAAAACATGAGGGAAAACCGTCACATCAGCCGCTAAGTAGGTGTCATAAGAAAAAAATACCGTTTCTGGTGCCATTAAAGTGACTCCTGCCCTCAAGGCACGTTGACGTGCCTCTTCCTGAAAAGTTTGCTCCAAAGCGGCCAGGTCCATACGCGTGTTTGCCCCACGGAGATGCGCAGAAGATCCTTCCACGTAAGTATTGTGCCATCCTTCGGCATGGGCAAGAGCTACGATGTCTGTGAGGAAAATCTCTCGCCCTTGTCGTGGACGAATACGAGGGATTAAGGTCGTGGCGACGGTACGATGGAGCAAGAGGCCGGCGTTACACAAAGGCAGACTTTGCGTATCAGAACGCACTTCTTCACTTTCGACCAAGGCCATGAGCCCTTGCCGATCTGGCGTCTCGATCAAACGAGCATACCCAGCAGCCTCTTGCGGGCGCATTGCGAGGACAACTACGCCTGTTTTCGGGTTCTCTTGTGCTTTACTAAGAAGGCTTTGGAGAATCTCCGAAGGAATGAGAGGGGTATCTCCATACAAAACTAGTACCCACTCTGCCGTAGAGGGTAAATCTTTCAAGGCGATACACACCGCTTCTCCAGTCCCTCTAGGAGGGTCCTGGATCTGAGAAGAGAACGGAATCCCTAGCTCTTCAGACCAAGGTGTCAGTGGCAAATCAGGAGAAATCACGAGCGTTGTTTCCAGAACACCTAACTGATATGCCGTGCGCAAGCAATGCCCTATCAAAGGAAGCCCTCCGATAGGGTGGAGGGCTTTCGGAAGAGAGGATCGCAAGCGCATCCCCTTTCCTGCCGCTAAAATAACGCAAAAAACACGGGAGAACACGCTGTCCTTAAGAAACTTTCTTAGCCTTGCACTATAGAAAGAAGGAAAGGAAAACGCTAGGGCGCAAGACCACTGTTAGCTGTGTAAGGGGGACATGTATAGCCTGCAGCCGAAAGAGTAAAAACCTCTACACCGGTTTCCGTTACGCCAACTGTATGCTCAAATTGAGCGGAAAGGCTTCTGTCTCGCGTAACTGCTGTCCAGTTATCTTGTAATATTTTGACCTCAGGCCTTCCGGCATTGATCATCGGCTCAATCGTAAAGGTCATCCCTGGTTGAAGGACAACGCCAGTTCCGCGTTCTCCGAAATGTAAAACCGCAGGATCTCCGTGAAATACACGCCCTATCCCATGTCCGCAAAAATCGCGCACAACAGAGTATCCCGCTCCTTCGGCAATATGCTGGATGCAAGCGCCGATGTCGCCAAGATGCCCCCCGGGCCGGACACAGGTCAGGCTTTCGTTTAAAGCCCGATAAGTCACCTCTACGAGTTGGCGCGCCTTAAGAGGAGGGGTTCCAACATAGAACATCCGACTTGTATCGCCGAACCACCCGTCCAAAATGACCGTCACGTCGATATTCAGGATATCGCCATCGACAAGTTTCCTGCTCGAAGGAATACCATGACATACGACGTGATTTAAGGAAATACATGTCGCTTGAGGGTATCCTTGAAAATGGAGGGGCGCAGATTCTCCCCCATGGCGCAGGGTTTCTTGATGACATAAATCATTCAGCTCTTGGGTAGTGATCCCGGAAATAACGTAAGGAGTAACAAAATCCAAGACATGAGCGGCCAAGTTTCCAGCTTTGCGTATGCCCGAAAATTGTTCAGAGTAAGACATGACAAAACTCTCCGAGGAATCCTAGAGTTTCCTCTAAAGAAATTCTTTACTTTCTCTCCTTAAGATGCAAGAGAACGATAGGTTAGTGAGGACAGGCTTGTGGGCACCCTTGTTCATCTAGATGACTACCGCTGGGGAAAAAAGCGAAAAAAATCTTCGGAAAGTGAACGATGTGAGCGTGCGAACGGCTCTATGGAACCCCTCGGACGACGCAAATCCCCTTACCCGGGCCTTCGCAAAAAGCAGAAATCGAAAGGCTTGCAAGACCCCTCTTCAACACCTTAATAAGAGAGGGTGTGGGGCCATAGCTCAGCTGGGAGAGCGCTACAATGGCATTGTAGAGGTCAGGGGTTCGATCCCCCTTGGCTCCACCAGTTTCAGTGAAGAATGAGGAGAAATACGACCAGGGTACATTATATCAGAAACTCTACCGAGTGTTGCATATTATCAATTCTCCCTTTTTTCTTCAAAGGGTGAGTCACGGAGATCTCTCGCAGTTCCGCTGTAAAAGTGGGTTTTGAAACCATTTCTTACATTCCTCAAGACCGTCGTTTCCTTGTTGCCGCACTTTGAAGGAGATAAAAATATGATCTATATTAAAATGATCGCGATAATTTTATGATGGACAAAGAATGGATCGAATATACGAAAGCGTTATATACAAAAACCTGCTGCAATATCCCCAGATGTTTTTTCTGGTTGGTCCGCGTCAGGTCGGAAAGACTACTATAGCAAAAAAAATACAAACAAAATTTCAGAAATCTGTGTATTTAAACTTTGATTCTGTGAAAGATCGTCAATTAATTTTATCAGGACAATCGTTTATCGAAGATATATTTCCGCTCAACATACTCACTGACTCTCAACCTCTAGTGATTTTCGATGAAATACATAAGCACAAAGATTGGAAGAATTACATAAAAGGTTTTTACGATCTCTATCGTAATCATTACAAAATAATAGTGACTGGCAGCACGCGTTTGGATGTATTTCAATCTGGCGGAGACAGTTTGATGGGTCGGTATTTCCAATATAATATTCATCCATTTAGTGTTTCAGAGCTTATATCCGCCGAAAATAGCGTTTTTCTGAAAGATCCGTCTGAATTGTCTTCGGAAAAATTCGATAAACTGTTTAAATATGGTGGATTTCCTGATCCATATAATAATACCAGCGATCAATATTATAATATGTGGCAATCGACTAGGTTTAAGCAATTAATACACGAGGAAATAAGAAGTATCGCTAATATTCAGGAGATTTATCTATTGGAAGTTCTTTCAGAAATTTTAAAAAGCAGGGCTGGACAGTTGTTGAACAGCTCGAATCTAGCAAAGCAAGTAGGCGTCACATCGCAAACTGTTTCTAGATGGACAAGCATCCTGGATAGATTTTACTACTGTTTTATGGTTCGTCCATGGTCCAAAAACGTGACGAGATCGCTCACCAAAGATCCTAAAATTTATCTCTGGGATTGGTCTTTGATCGAAGATGAAGGACAAAAGGTGGAAAACTTTATAGCGTCTCATCTGCTAAAATTTGTAAATTTTTATTCAGATATTGGATTGGGGAGATTCGATTTTTTTTATCTTCGGGATATAGACAAAAAAGAGGTAGATTTTTTAATTGTACGAGACAACAAACCGTTTATGATTATTGAATCCAAATCGTCGGAAACAAAGCTTTCAAAATCAATAGAACATTTCAGAGCGCAGTTACAGCCAAGCTTTTCATTACAAACTGTGTTTAATGAAAATTTTGTATCGAAGTCATGTTTCAGCGGAGAGATACCGTTAATTGTTCCGGCAAAAACGCTTCTCTCTCAGCTGATTTAACAAGAGCAGCGTGCGAACGGCTCTATGGAACCCCTCGGACGACGCAAATCCCCTTACCCGGGCCTTCGCAAAAAGCAGAAATCGAAAGGCTTACAAGACCCCTCTTCAACACCTTAATAAGAAAGGGTATAGGGCCTAGCTCAGCTGGTTGAGGATATGGGCGAAGAAGGCACTATAAGCTGTTACATTAATACAAAACGACAAGGAACCGCTACATATCTATTCCCTAAACTGTCCAATCCATCCAAAATTCTCCGGTTTTTCTCCAAACGATGGGGCACGGAGATTTTTCGCTCCTCCGCTGCAGAGAGGCTGATTCTGGGATTATTGTGGGCATTCCTCAAAACCGCCGTTTTCGTGTTGCGAAGAATTTTGCGCTTGAGTAGAAAAATTTTATGGTCGTGAAAAACCATGTCCAGTAGAATCTACTTCAAAAGCTCAGCCTGCTCCTTTGAAAACAGCATATATCCGGAATTCGTATACGAAACTGGCTCAAGCTTTTTGATTCTAAGGGAGTATCTCAATGTAGATTGAGGTATATCGCAGTATTCTGCAAACTTTCCGATTGTCATAAGAGAATTGTCGCTGTTCACTTTCTGTTCTCCAAACATCTTAACGTACATGTTCAAAGATTTGTTGAGGACACGAAGCATGTATTTGTGATATCCAAGCAAATTACCCTTTGTGTTTCTGGAGTTAATGGCGGAAATATAGCGTTTTCTCTCAATCGGAGCTATCACCATCGGTAAATATCCGGCGCGCATCAGAATAAGACTCATCAGAAGACGTGCCGTCCGCCAGTTACCATCAATGAAAGGATGAATTTCGACCAATGTGTAGTGAGCTTCGA
>JAIRMZ010000090.1 GCA_031258355.1 Holosporales bacterium | reverse complement strand
ATGTCCTATGGAAATTTCAGCTTTGTAGAAACCCTTCTCTCCGATCTCTCTCAGTTCTGACCCTTTCTGAAATACGACATTTTCAACGCTGATCTCATGGAAAGCCCTATAGGAGATAATCTTAACACACTGCGGTATAGCAAGGGGCGCAGAAAGTGTGCATCTGCAGAAAGATTCCACTCCAATTCTTTCTAATTGTGACTCTTTTTCAAACACGATTTCTTTTAAATTTGCGCACCAGAAAGCTCTAAGCCCAAGGACTCGTACATCATTTGGAATAGATATCTTACCGAGTGTGCTATAACCAAAATACATCGACGGTATCTCTGTCGATATGAAATTTCCTACGAAAACAATATCGCCAATCTCACGTCCAGAAAGGAGTATTGATATAGTGTGAAAATTTTCCTCGGAAATCTCTATAGGCTTTATATCTCCTCCGTACCATACTTGCTGAAAGAGCTGACACACAGCCTCACTTTGTTGTCGCTCTCCCAAAGAGAGTTGATTTTGAAAGCACACAGACGGGTACCCTCTTCCAAAAGCTTCTTCTTCCATACGCATTAACCGCGATCCTGGATCAAAGCGAAGCCCTCTGCATGCAAAATTTACAAATGCTCTCTCTCCAATAACACTTACACTTTGTGGAATAGAAAGGGACCCTCGAACCTTGCAACCAAAGAAGCATTCTTGTGGTATACTCTGCAACTGAGAATTTTCTTCAAAAGATAGGGAATTAAATATTGCACCTCGAAAAGCCCCTCTGCCAATAGTGTTAACACTTTGTGGAATAGAAAGGGGCCCTCGAACCTTGCAACCAAAAAAACATCCTTCTCGTATGCTCTGTAGCTGGGAATTTTCTTCAAAACAAAAAGAATTAAACGATGCATTCCGAAAAGCCCCTTTGCCAATAGCGTTAACATTTCTTGGAATAGTCAAACTATTAATGCGTCTGTTTTCAAAACAAAATATACCAATACTCTCCAATTGAGAGCCAATGAAAATTTCCAATTCACTCTCACTTACACTTTGTGTATTTGTACCAAAAGTCTGCCTTGCGAACATTGTTACACCATCCGGGCAAAAGAAAGCCCTTCTAATACTACAACAATAGAAAGCTGCTTCGCCAATATACTTTAGCTTGGAGCCTTCCTCAAAAGTAATAGATTCTATGTCCGCATCATAAAAAGCCTCACAGTAAATTGCTTCAACATTTTTTGGAATGATAATTTTTCTTATCATGCTGCCACTAAAACATCCGCTACCTATTTCTTTTAGAAAAGATTCTTCTTCAAATGTAATATCTCTTATTTCTGATCTAGAAAAACATTCTTTCTCAAAGATCTCCACGCCTTTCGGAATGCAGATAGTTGTCAGACTACACGAATTGAAACATTTGTCACCAATTGTCATCAAGCGAGAATCGGGTTCAAAAGTGATTTCCTGTACCTGGCATCCTGCAAAGGCTCCTTTCCCTAAAATCTCTATGCTTCTCGGGATGCAGATAGTTGGAGCGGAACAATTAAAGAAGCAGCCTTCTTCGATTCTTGCCAATTGAGAATCAGACCCAAAGGTGAATTCCCGTATCCGGCATTCTGAAAAAGCTCCTTTCCCTAAGATCTCTATGCTTCTCGGAATGCAGATAGCTGTCAGACTACACGAATTGAAACATTTGTCACTAATTGTCGTCAATCGAGAATCAGGTTCAAAAGTGATTTCCTGTATCTGGCATCCTGAAAAAGCTCCTTTCCCTAAGATCTCTATGCTTCTCGGGATGCAGATAGTTGTCAGACTACACGAATTGAAACATTTGTCACCAATTGTCATCAATCGAGAATCAGGTTCAAAAGTGATTTCCTGTATCTGGCATCTAGCAAAAACTCCTTCCCCTAAGATCCCCACGCTTCTTGGGATGCAGATAGTTGGAATAGAACAATTAAAGAAGCAGCCTTCTTCGATTCTCACCAATCGAGAATCGGATTCAAAAGTGATTCCTTGTATCTGGCATCTTGCAAAAGCCCCTTTCCCAAGAATCTCTACACTTCTCGGGATGTAGATAGTTGGAGTGGAACAATTAGAGAAGCAGCTTTCTTCGATTCTCACCAATCGAGAATCGGACTCAAAAGTGATTTCTTGTATCTGGCATCTTGCAAAAGCCCCTTTCCCAAGAATCTCTACACTTCTCGGGATGCAGATAGTTGGAGTGGAACAATTAAAGAAGCAGCTTTCTTCGATTCTCATCAATCGAGAATTGGGCTCAAAAGTAATTCCCTGTATCCGGCATTTAGAAAAAACTCTTTTCCCTAGGATCTCCACACTTCTCGGGATGCAGATAGTTGTTAGAGCACATGGGCTAAAACATTTGTCATCAATTGTCGTCAATCGAGAATCAGGTTCAAAAGTGATAAATCTTATTCCCAATGTAGAGAATACCTGCTTTCCAAGAACTATAACCCGATTCGGGATGCAGATATCGGCTACACACCCCCGCAGATCCCCTTCTTCCAATCTCAGAGCTGTTCCATCATCTCGAAGGGACAGACACAAAGGGCGCTCGTCTCCGTTATTATTAGAAAGTGTTCCAACTTCGATCTTTTCCATGGCCACCGCAGAACATCCAAAGCCAAGAATAGCAACTAAATGCATTCTCCTTAGTTTTATTGTCATGATTTACCCCCCCCTTTGTACTAATATGGTTTCTTTTATAGTGATAAATCACATTTCAATCACTTATCAAGATATTTGTTAAACATAGACATTAGTGCTAAATGCCATATAAATAAATTTTTGCAAAATATTTCTGTTATACGAGAAGGAATTTCTCGCGTGGTCTATGTAAAGGCTGCTCCCCTTAATCAGGGGAACAGGTTAGTGATGCTTTGGTATTGTCTCTAATCCGCAAGCACGATGGAGACACTGGAGGCCACGATCTGCTTCTCTTGCCAAAACCAAGAAAGAGGGGTGAGGGAAGGAGAGCTCCGTCTCTTGGAGAGAAACCCCCTCTTCTTGAAGTTGTTGCCTGAGCGCCTCCTGCCGAGCAGCTGCCTCCTTTCCGATGACTGTTAACTGCGCGAGAGGGGGATCAAGAGAGCAGACAGTCCATGCGGTCAAGATAGAGGAGGTCTCGCAGAAATGTTGTGCCTCAAGAAGATCGATGCGATTCAACAAGAGAAGCGTTTTTTGCTCGGTTCTATGAAGAAGGGTAAAGGGGAAATCCGCTTGTTTAAGGGCGGCGATACAGGAAGGCCAAACTGCTGGAAGGCACATGATCTCAATAGCGACAAGGGGAGACGTGCAAGCGATACCGCAAAGTGCTGGTCTTTCTTGAGGTAAAGCCATGACGTGCGTTCCTGAGTGAAGGGTAAAGCTGGAGCGAACGTGGATAGGAACTTGGTGTTTCCGCGCATAGGTGACGGCCCGTGCCTGTAAGACTTTCGATCCATGAATGGCAAAAGCCAGCATGTCCTCATAATCCACAAAAGATAAACACCGTGCCTCTGCGACAATGTTAGGATCAGCAGTATAAATACCCTCTACATCCTTATAAGTTTCACAAGGGGCTTTGAGGGCGGCGGCTATTGCGACAGCTGTCAGGTCGGATCCCCCTCGTCCGAACGTAGTCAAGCGTCCTGAAGAGGTCACGCCTTGGAATCCGGAGATGACGGGGATTTTTCCTTCTTGTAAAGCCTGCTCCAGAGCAGGGAGGGGTTCTTCGAGAAGATCGGCACAAGAAAAACGCTCATTGGTTCGAAGAGGCAACTGCCAAGCCAGCCAAGATTGGGCAGGAACACCGCGTTGTGCCAAAGCAAGGGCCATGAGGCCTGCACTGATCTGCTCTCCAGCTGACACAACGACATCGTATTCAGGATGTCCTTCCTCTCCAGAAAATTGGTGGGCGAGGTTCACCAAATCATTGGTTGTCCCAGCCATTGCCGAAATGACCACGGCGATTTGATCTCCTTGTTGTCGTTGGAGAGCAACACGCTCTGCAACATGAGCTATACGTTCGGGAGTTGCGACAGAAGACCCTCCAAATTTCTGCACAAATCGTGTCACAAGCACCCACAAACAACCCCTAAAGCATGCCTTAGGGGTTGCCTGGGAGCAAGGGAGAGAGTTGGGATGAGATCAATCTCTTTTGAAAAAGTGTAGCGCTCTTCGCTAAATTTTTCTTCCTCTTGTGGGCCTTTTCTGGTAGATTAGTGTGTGCGCGGGAGGGGGAGAATGACGCTTTTTAATAGCCCATTGTTTGTAGGCTTTGATCATTTTGAGCGTCTGGTCGATCGTGCAACGAAAGTCGCAGGAGAAGGGTATCCTCCTTACAATATCGAGCAGATGGAAGGGAATAATCTGCGGATCACCTTGGCCGTTGCCGGGTTTTTCGCAAAAGATCTTGATGTCTTTATCGAAGACAATCAATTGGTGATTCAAGGTAGCCATGTGGAGAGCGAAAACCGTGTATACCTCTATCGAGGGATTGCTACGCGTCAGTTCCGGCGCACCTTTATCTTAGCCGAGGGCATAGAGGTGATTGGTGCGGTTTTTGAGAACGGACTCCTTAATGTCGATTTGATACGACCGAAGATAGAAACCAGAGCGCAGCGTGTCCCTATCCAGACCTCAGCCACTCCTTTGCCGGGCCCGCGCCTTTTAAAAAACACCCCTCTTGAAGAAAGGAGAGTTCCGTGTTCTCCTCTGCCCGACAGAAACTCGGAAGAGGACTAATATTCCTGTAGAATACTTCTCCTTAGATCAGATTGGCGCGATCACGCCTCAGGAACTCGCCTCTTTAGGAGTAGCGAATGTTGCATACATCAAGCCGATTCGCCTGGACAAAGAGCGGAATGGTTTCGCTCTCTATGCGGCAGATGGGACGATGATTGGGTTTAGCGCCAGTCAGGATACAGCGTTGCGCGCAGCGCGTCGGAATCATCTAATTCCGCAGAATCTTCATTGATGTGAGAAAGAAAAGAAAGACGTCTTTTTGGAAAAGGGGATGCTTTCTCGTAATTATTTTATGCATACCCCCCTTTTTTCTGTTTGAGGGCGCTTATGTCTGCGGTTCTCGTCCTGTAGAAATTCCAGAGCAAAAGTCCCCCCAGGGGATCATCGTCTACGTCATCAACCTTGATCGCCGTCCGGACCGACGGGTCTTGATTCTCCCCCTTGCTGAAAAGATCGGCTTTCCCCTAGAGCGGGTAGCCGCTATTGATGGCAATCTCCTCACATCGGAGCAAGTGAACCAGGTTATTGATGCAGAAGCCTTTTCCGTATTTACTGGACGTCCTCCCACACAAAAAGGAGAGATTGGATGTGCTCTGAGTCACCTCCACGTTTGGGAGGCCTTTCTTCGCTCTCCCTACCAATACGCGCTGATTTTAGAAGACGATGCCCGTTTCGATCCGGAGAAAATACGTCAAGTGATTTTCAAACTTTTGACAGTAGCGCAAAACTGGGATATTGTTAATTTTGATTTCTGTGATGTGCATTTTGGAATGCCGCTTACCTTGAGCCAAATTGATCGAGAGTATCGACATGTTATTTATATCGCCAAGACTCTGCATGCGGGTGCCTATCTGATCAATAGGAAGGCAGCACGTGCTTTATATGCTCACGCCCTTCCTATCAAAATGCCTGTAGATCTTTTTTTTACGCGTGGATGGGAATTGGGTCTGACGTTCACGGGTGTGGAGCCGCATCTTGTCCACCAAGCGAATATTGGTTCCGATCTTTGGGATCGACGGAATCATGAATTTTCCTGGAGTCGAATCATCCCTCTTACTAAATTTTATATTGGGTGGAAGGTGTTTAAAACAAAATCAAGGATCATGCGCCTTTTTTACAACCTGAAACGTTATTTTCAGTTAAAAATGGCTTAGAGCGCTTTTCGAAAGACTGTAGGAAGGGCATGGTGAGAAAGCTGCTCTTTTGGAACCCAGAACCAATCGGGACGGGAAAAAGGAACAAGCTGTGAAAGCTGTGCTTTCTGTACCCGAACGTGTAGCAGAAAATGCGTAAAATGGTATATGAAAGAAGGGCCTTCCTGCCAAGACGAAAGAAAAGAGAGGGCGGAAGGGGGAGCTTCTTCTGTCTCCTCCTTTTTCCAGGAAGTCGTCGGCAAGCCGTAGAGCCCGCCAAGGAGGCCTCGCTCTGGCCGCCGTTCCAGTAAAAGGCAATCCTGTGCCTGCACATAGAAAAATACCGCATATCGTCGAGATTTGCTTTTTATTTTGGGAATAGGTCTGATCTTCTGTCCTCGCTTTTCTCGATACATGGCGCAAAAATCTCTCAAGGGGCAGGAAAGGCAAGCGGTTTCTCGCGCACGGCAATAAAGAGCTCCGATATCCATCAGGGCTTGGTTGATGTCACCTGGGAGAACCGACCTGCTAAAAAGGTCACCTGTTACAAAATCCCCTGCTTCTCGAGAAAGGCGAGAGAGCAGGCGATTGACGTTAGCATCGCGCGCAAGCACCGGTACGCCAAAAGCCATAGAAGCGATCGCTGCCGCTGTATAAGGGCCAATACCCGGAAGAGCCTGTAACGCTATGGTGGTTTGAGGAAAAATTCCCTCACGTTCTTCGAGGATTTGTGCCGTTTGGTGAAGATGCCGAACACGCGCGTAATACCCCAGGCCTTGCCATACTTGTAAAACAGTGTCACGGGATGCGTGGGCCAGCGCTGTGACGGTCGGAAAAGTAGCGAGAAAACGCGTAAAGTAAGGAAGGACCGTTGCAACAGTTGTTTGCTGCAACATGATCTCGGAGATCCACACGAGATAAGGATCTTGGCGCACTCCCGGAACGGCGCGCCAAGGGAGCAAACGTCGGTGTTGTGCGTACCAGTCCTGAAGCACCTGTGATAGCGTGACCTCTAGTCCTGAGTCGATTTGAGGAAAGGAAGAGTGCCTCACAAACCGTCATTCTCCTTGGTGGGGCGTCCCTTGAGTGATTCCGTGCGCGCCCTTTGTCGTCCTATTCTGAAGCAACAAGGGCTACATACTGCGGACATCTTCCTCTCTTGGGAGGAAATTGTTGGGGTTTCTTGCGCGCAAGTAACCTTGCCAACGAAGTTCCAACGAACCGCGACAGGAGATGCGACCTTGCATGTGCAAGTCCTCCGAAGAGAAGCAACGGAAATACGCTACCATACGCCAAAGATAATCGCGCGCATTCACCAATATTTTGGTTTCCCCTGCGTTCAAAAATTGATTCTTCACGCAGTGGATAGTCTGCCGCTTTCTCAACCCAATACCTCTGCACCACAGGAAGAAAGGGAAGAAGAAAGTGATTCCTCTCTTGAAGCGCGCTTGCAACGCCTTCAAAGGGCTATTTGTGACCCGTAAGGGATACTCTTGTCTCAAAGCAGGGTTGCTTGGTGCTTTGCTAGGCTTAGGAATCGCTTACAGCCTCATGCATTTCCTTCCTTATGCACAGGAGTGGCGCGTCCGCCGTTTTTTTCATGTTCCTCTTCCAGCGCCACAGGAACATAGCCTTGGGGATCCTCAGGCGCCTGTCTGCATCTACTATTACTACTCTTTAACTTG
>JAIRMZ010000048.1 GCA_031258355.1 Holosporales bacterium | reverse complement strand
AGATCATTAAACCAAATGCCAAATTACAAATGATAAAGATCAACAACGCCAACGCGAGAAGACCTTTACTTCCCATAATAGGAATAGAAAATAAAAATTTTGCCATAAAAATAATGATCGCTGACTGTATATATCCAATGAGGATATAAGGGACAATTTTCCCCAGGATGACCTCTATTGGACGGACAGGCATGGAGAGCATGTTTTCCATAGTGCCCCGCTCTTTCTCTCTCGTCAGAGAGAGGGCTGTGACCATAATCCCCGTCATCATTAACAAGACGCCGATCAATCCTGGTACGATGTTATAATTTGTAAATCCCTCAGGGTTATACAGACGGTGAACGACGATCGTATAAGGCGCAGGACGAGGACACAAAAAAGATAAAGGCCCTTTGAAATCTTTTAAGAGCGCGCTTGTTAGTACTCCGCTCAAGGCGCCCAGGGCACCTGCTGTCGTCGTAGGATCCGTGGCATCGGCCTCAATCAAAATCGAAGGCTTCTGCCCACGAATCAGATCCTGCGCAAAATGATCTGGAAGGGTCACCACAAAAGAAACCTTTCCTTGCTGAAGTAAATGCCGCCCTTCTTCGTCGGAGGAAATTTCTTGCATCATGTGGAAATAAGACGAATTCTCCAGACTTGTAATAAAACTGCGCGCAAAGAGGCTATTTTCTTTTGATAAAACCGCTGTATGCAGATGTTTAGGATCGTTGTTGATCGCATACCCAAAGAGCAGCAATTGCATGATGGGAATCATGACAACCATAGCCGCAGTAGCGGGGTCTCTTTTTAATTGAAGGAATTCCTTCTTAAGGATAGCGCCTATCCGAGAGAAGGATAACGTCATGCTTTCGTGGATTGGTTAATATAATGGACAAAGGAATCTTCCAGTGACGCAAATCCTTTTTTTACTTCCTGAACCGTCCCTTCGGCCATGATTTCTCCATAGGAGATAAAAATGATCTGATCACATCGTTCCGCCTCATCCATGTAATGTGTGCTCACCAAGACAGTTAAGCCTTTGTCTGCGAAACCTCTGATATCGTGCCAAAATTCTTGTCGGGCCTTGGGGTCGACCCCTGCCGTTGGCTCATCGAGCAGCAGGAGCTGAGGCTCATGGATCATACAAGCCGCTAAGGCCAGACGCTGTTTCCACCCTCCAGAAAGCGTTCCCGCCAATTGATCGGCCCTCGAAAGCAAATACGCGTTTTCTAACGACTGATGCACACGTTCCTTCACGTTGTCCATACAGAACATCCGTGCAACAAACGTGAGGTTTTCCTTGACCGTTAAATCCTCCCAAAAACTAAACTTTTGCGTCATGTACCCCACATGCGAGCGAATCTTTTCATAATCTCGACGAATGTCGAAATCGAGGCAGTGCCCCTCCCCTTCGTCCAAAGACAAAAGTCCGCAAAGCATACGAATCGTCGTGGTCTTCCCGCTTCCATTAGGTCCGAGGAAACCGTAAATCTTTCCGTGTTCTACGCGAATATCGATGTGATCAACAACACAGTGCTCCCCGATAATTTTAGTAAGATTCCGGACATTGATCGCATCAGTCATAGGGTATCAGCACGACAGTAACCGGCATGCCGGGATGCAAGGAGGCTTGAGGCTGCGTAGGGGTAACTTCAACCATAAACACTAATTTCTCTCGCGATTCGATGCTATAAATGACAGGAGGAGTAAATTCGGCCTTCTGGGAAATAAAAGTCACTTTGGCCTCCATGAGGCGATCTTCTTGCTTAATTTTTACCATTTGGTGCAACTTAATCTGTTCCAACATAGCGTTCGGGATAAAAAAACGTACTTTGATGTTTCCTTGCGGAAGGAAACTCAGGACGGGAGTTCCTGCGGCAACGAACTCTCCAAGGTGGTAGTAAATATCTTCGATTCTTCCCTCTTGTTGCGCCTTTGGAGCAGCTTTCTCTAAGTTATTGCGTGCTTGGGCAATCTCTTGGTCGACGGCCTCAATCTCCTCACTCCGTGCCCCCATCTTCGCGACCTCTAAGGAATGGGTCAGTTCTTGAATTTTTGCCTTGAGAGATTGGTAAATCGCCCTTTTGCTGTCCAGATCCGATTGGCTAGCCATATCCGTTTCGGAGAGGGAGAGTGCCCGATTGTAATCCCTTTGTGCACTGACAAGTCCCGCTTCCACCTGCTCCTTCTGATTTTGAATCATGGCAATTTCTGCTGGCCTTTTTCCTTTTGTCAGGTTTTTGCGCTTAGCAAGGGCCAAATTTAGAGCTGCCTGCAGGTTCGTTGTGTCTATGGCAAAGAACTTCTCTCCTGGATGGATTTCTTGCCCTTTTACCACAGGCAGAGACGCGAGAATGCCGGATGTTGTCGGCGCGATGTACAAAAAGTCCCCTTCGACGTATCCGTCAAATGTTTTCTCTTTCTCGTGATGGCAAGCACAAAGCAAGAGAGTCAGAAAAAATGTCCAAGACCTCATAAGGACTTCACTATATCATCTCATGATTCTCTGTGACATTTTTGGAAAAGTCGAGAGATTTCAATGGCAGGCAAAGGGCATCAAAAATCCAGCTCTCCTTTAAAACAAACTCCTTCTGCGGAGCGTGTGGCTAAGGTGATTGCGCAGGCGGGAGTTTGCTCGCGGCGAGAGGCAGAGCGGCGCATTTTTGCAGGACGAGTTTGTGTGGATGGTGTCCTTTTGACAACTCCTGCTATTACCGTTACAGCAAACCAGAGGGTTACTGTCGATGGCACTCCCCTTCCGCATCGGGAAAGGCCTCGCTTGTGGCGCCTACACAAACCTGTTGGGGTTGTGACGACCCATTGGGATCCGCAAGGACGTCCGACGGTGTTTGCTTTGCCAGAAGTTCAAGCCCTTCCTCGCGTCATTTCTATAGGGCGTTTGGACATGTCCTCAGAAGGACTTTTGCTCTTAACGAATCATGGGGGGATAGCGCGGTTCTTGGAGCATCCTTCGACGGGTTGGATTCGCCGATACCGTGTACGCCTTTTCGGGCATGTAACACCAGAAATTCTCGATCACCTTCAACGAGGGATAACAGTGGAAGGAAAAGCCTATGCGCCCATTCATGCCACGTTGGATCGAGAGACAGCACATCACGCTTGGCTTACCTTGACGCTCCGAGAAGGAAAGAATCGTGAGATCCGCAAGATTGCAGCCTTTTTCGGCTGGCAAGTGACGCGTCTGATTCGCCTCTCTTACGGTCCCTTTCAACTCGGCGCACTTCCTTCCAGCAGCGTGCAGGAAATTCCCTCTCGGGTACTAAGAGCGCATCTTGGTACTTGGGAAGGCCTTGAAGAGATAAGTCAACAAGCCATAAAGCCCAAAACCTCCTACCACCAAGAGAAGCAGAAGGGACAGACGGATGCCAGGAGACCCCATCAAAAAAGTTTCCTCTCCCAAAGAACGGACGAGAATCAGGCCAGCTCCCATAATCCCTGCCGCCAACAATTGTTTAAGACAGCAATTGCACGTCTTCGGTGTGATCGAAAGCGGAGATTTCCGACGGAGGAACCAAAAAAGGACGCCCGCATTGATCCAAGAGGAAAGGGCGGTTGCCAGGGCGATCCCGACATGCGCCAGGAGAGGGGTCAAGAGCAGGATGAAGGCGATGTTCGCCAGAACAGAGATCACACCAACATGCACCGGTGTTTTGGTGTCCCCTCGGGCAAAAAAAGCAGCAGCAAAAATCTTCGCACCAATATATGCCGGCAGACCGCATCCAAAAGCACGCAGTGCCGCAGCAACAGGAGCGACTTGGTGGGGCAGGAAATTTCCACGCTCATACACCATCGTCACCAAAAAATGCGGAACCGTTATGATAAAGACCGTGGCAGGAATCGCTAGAAAAGAGGCAAAACTCATCCCTTGATTAAATTCCGTTATTGCTTGATGAAATCGCCCACCTTGGATCAACTTAGAAAGGGTCGGCAGCAGAACAGTACTGAGAGCAATGCCTAGTACACTCAAAGGCAACTGATTGATACGGTCGGCAAAGTACAGATAAGACACCGTTCCTGAATGGAGAAAAGAACAAGCCTGCGTATCAATGAGCAAATTGATTTGCCAAACCCCTGCTCCAAGAATACCGGGAACCATTTTGCGTCCTACTTCACGAACCTCTGGAGAAAAGCATGGGCGCACGAAACGCACAGCGACTTTTAGGCGTTCTGCCGCATTCCAGACCAGCCCAACTTGAACCAGGCCGGCTATGAGCGTCGAAACAGCCAACATGTAGACAACTGTGGAAGTGGGAAACCCTCCAATAATTCCTATAATTAATGTCACAATAAAGAAGACATTGAATAAAATCTGTGTGGCGGCAGGTAAAGCAAACCGATCGAAAGTGTTCAGAATGCCGCAAAAGAGAGCCATAACAGAAGTCGTAATAAGGTAGGGAAAGCAGATACGCCCTAGAGAGACGGTCATGGAGAAGATTTCGCCTTCTGGAGAAAAGCCTGGAGCAAGCAAGCGGACTACGCCTCTGTACTGTCCAATCACGAGAAGCGCAAAGAGAGAAAGGACGAGGACAATCACCGTAAGAAGTTGTGAGGCAAAGGCTTGCGCTTTATCTTTGCCCTCTTGTACCAATACACGAGAAAAAACGGGAAGAAAAGAAGCACTGAAAGCCCCCTCAGCAAAAAGACGGCGCAGAACATTGGCCAGTTTGTAGGCAACAAGAAA
>JAIRMZ010000092.1 GCA_031258355.1 Holosporales bacterium | reverse complement strand
CATGCCTTGGACAAATTCGACTTTCTCGTTGACGGAAGGACTTTCCTGGGAACTGAGCAAATTGTGTCCTTCCGGCATGAGTTCTTGGTCACGTTCAAACCGATAAACGCAGAGGTGCGCGATGGGGTCTTGGTCTGCAGCGACTAATCCATCTGGTGTAATCTCAATGTTTTGTGTTCCTTCTGGGATGACAATAGGATCATCATCCTGATCCAGCAGAGGGTCGCCAGCAGGTGTAACAATTTCAGAATGCTCGTTTAATTCAAAAACGCCACAGCGTGTATACAGAACACCGCTCTTTGCTTTAATGGGGAATAAACCTTCCCCATGAATCATGATGTGGAGGGGATTCCCTGTTTGCTGCCCTGGGCCTTCGGAAAAATCACGGAAAATGCGACGTTCATTGACGAAAGCATGATTATGCTTAACGCCTGCCGACTTGATATGGGAATCAAAGCAGGCTTTTTCCGTCTTATACCCAATGGTGTTCGCATTTGCGAGATTTTGTGCCACAACCTCCATAGCACGATAGAGAGCCTTCTGCTGAGAAAGGGCGACAATCGATCCGCTATCCATCTTCTCCTCCAACAAAGATCCTTACTTTTCATCATGCAGGAAGCGTGCCATCACATAAGTTGTTGAAAAATAAGAAATTATGAGAAAACTTGTGTCGAGACACTAGGAAAAAAATTCCGATCTGTAAACGAATTGTTCATAGATACCCTCTAGGTTCGGAGAAACTTAAGGAGGAAACGCGTTACATGGCCGCGCAGCAATCTACCGACCTTTCTAAGAAGGAGATTCTTTTGAAAGCAAATGGCCCTTCTCATCGGATGATGATTGGGGTAGAGCGTTTTTTCGATAAATTCCTCAGGAAAACAACCGTCAGTTTGCGCAACCTAGCAAAGGACTTGATCGATGCTAAGATTTCACGCGTGTCCTGCCTTTCTTTTGGAAAGTACATCGAAAGCACTTCGACCCCTTCTTTAATTGCCGTGTTCTCAATCAAAGAATGGAAAAGCTGCTGTTTGTTCCGTTTTGATATTTCTCTGATGGAGCCCTTGATCGATGTGATCCTTGGTGGTCGGAATGCTTCAGAAGTTCGTGCAACGCCTCAATCTTTAACGCCAATCGAGAAAACCTTGGTAGAAAAATTTGTTGGCGTGATGTTGGTTGATTTTGCTTCTATTTTTTCGGAAGCAACACCGCCCAATCAGTGCCTTTTGGAACGTGTAGAATTTGTGCCCCGGTTCGCACTTCTTTTTCATGAAGATAGTGAGATTATTTTAACGGAAGCGACCTTTTCTGTCGGGCCAACACAAGGAATGGTGGATCTTGTGATGCCGCATACATTGTTCTCGCATCTTCATGATGAACTTCCTAAGCTTTTTGTGGAGAGGGAAACGCTTCCGCAATGGCAATCTTCTCTCCAAGAAGAGGTATCTTTCGTCCCCTTAGAGTTGTCTGCTGTCCTCAGAGAAATAACCCTTCCTCTTCAAGAAACATTGAAATGGAAAATAGGCACGTATCTTCCTTTGGGCTTGACCTCCGAAAGTCTTATTCATTTGGTTTGTGAGAATAGACCTCTCCTCTCCGGTGCGATGGGCCAAAAGGACCACCGTGTTGCTATTCGTGTTCAGAAAGTCAATGAAGGACCCCTCTCATGTTAGAAAACATTGAAAATTTAGAGACAGCCGCTCTCATCGAATTGGTCTTGTTACAAGGCGTTATATTGTTTTCCTTGATTCTGATGAGTACGAGAATCAAGAAACACAATCAGTTTCTCAAACAATCTATACGCGATATTCTGCATGTTGAGAAATCTCTCGCTTGCAAAATGCAGGAAATGCGCCAAGAGTTTTCTCTGCGGACGGGGGGGAAGAGTTTTGGAAAACGTCTTCAAATCGCGCCTCGTGAGGAGCATTCTTTGAGTACAGGAACAAAATCGCTTCCTTTTTCGACGCAAAAAGAGCAGGAGACAACAGAGATAGCCCATTTTCCTTATGTATTTTCTTCAACCAAAGCGAAAGGATCTCTTGAGAATCTCAAAACGAATTGTCAGTATCTCGGAAAGAATTTGTCGCATCTTCTTAGAGGGGTTCGTTGATGAGGAAGGTCTTATTTTCTAGCGCTTGTTGCGTCTTTTCCCTTGGGATCAACGGAATCCCGCAATCCGTCTTTGGTGAAGAGAAAGTACCTGCGCCGAATCCTTCCTCTCCACCTCCTCTGGGAAAAGAGGACGCAGAAAAAAAGAGTCCGGAAGGCGAGGAAGAAGACCTCCTTACATCTCTCGATGTTCAGACACTGCTGGCAGAGGTCAAAGAGAAGAGGATGCTCGAGAAGATTGCCAAAGGCTTGGAAGAACAATCTGATCAGCAAGAGGCCATTCGACAGCGTCTTGCTAAGCTTGAAAATGTCCTGTCTGTTTTAGAGAAACGCCTCGAAGGACTTAATCCTGAGCAAGAGAAGAAAATTATCGATACGTTGGCGAATATAGCACCGAATAAAGCGGCTGATATTTTTTCATTGCTTCCGCAAAACATACAAAAACGCCTTTCAGGAAATCAAAAAGTTACCAAGATTTTTGAAATTATTCCTCCTAGAAAGGCTGCAGCTATTCTAGAATTACTTTCAGAACATATACGAACGCTTATTTTGGGAGGACTGAAAGAGCGCAATGCCGCTGCCATTATGGCGGTTATGGCCCCTAAGAAAGCCTCAGAGACAACGAAAGCCCTGGTGGAACCTCGTTCTCGCTCTATGTCAGAAAAAAGTGAAGAAAGCCCTCCTGAAACACCTCCCGTAAAGCAGAAGTCGTAAAAATCCTTTTATCTTCGGACAAAGTCTAATATTTTTTGTGCTTGCTGTTTGC
The DNA here is from genome assembly GCA_031258355.1 of Holosporales bacterium. Lineage (GTDB taxonomy): Bacteria > Pseudomonadota > Alphaproteobacteria > UBA3830 > JAIRMZ01 > JAIRMZ01. Next base: position 2,607 of record JAIRMZ010000092.1, on the reverse strand, counting down.
TCAAGCCTGGAAGACGCACAAGGTCTTCAAGAGAGGCGGCTTGCACGCCTTTGATTGAGCCAAAGTGGCGAAGCAGAACTTGTTTGCGCCGTCTTCCAATGCCAGGGATGGCCTCTAGATGAGAGGATTGAAGGGATCGAGTATGGACACGCCGGTGCGTCGTAATGGCAAATCGATGTGCTTCGTCTCGCAGACGTTCCAAGAAAAAGAGAAGATCTGGGGGAATCCTCGTCCCCTCTAACGTGCGACGCTCTCCCCAGAAAAACTGCTCCTTTCCCGCATTCCGTTCTGGTCCTTTCGCTATGGCGATCACCTCAGGCGATTCCGGAAGAGAGACCAGCACCTGCTTAGCGACAGAAAGCTGTCCTTTACCTCCATCAATTAGGAAAAGGTCGGGAAGCGGATCTTTATCTTTTTGGCGTAGCCGGCGAACCAGTGTTTCGTGAAGCAAGGCGCAGTCATCCTGAGTTGAAGCGGAGGACGGCGAGAGGGGAAAGCGCCGATATCTTTTCGGTTGAAACCCTTGAGAAGTCGCGACAATCTTTACCCCATAAGGAAACTGCCCTCGATGGTGGCTATTGTCGTAGACTTCTATGCTTTCTGGGACGGACGTAAGCGCAAACGTATGTGCAAGTTGCACAAAAAGCGCAGGCGCAAAGCGTGCGTCATGCACTTTTTCTTCCAAAACTTTTCGGGCACGTTCCTGCGCTTGCTGGAGAATTTGTGCTTTCTTCCCTCTTTGAGGAACAAGAACCTGCACCACTTCTCCTGCCAAGGCGGAGAGCGCCGCCGCCAGGGCCTTCGCAAGAGAGGAAGACCATCCTCTCAGTAAAATGTGCTTTGGCGGAGGTGTTCCTTTATAAAGATTTACCAAAAGGGGAAGTAGATCTTCGGAAGAAGGCGCACTCTCTTTGCTATCCAAGAAATAAACACGCTCCCCTTTGAAGCAATTTTGTCGATAGAAGGTGAGAAACAAGCCAACCGTAGAAGTGTTTTGCTCCAGAACGATGAGGTCACTATCGCCTAAGCCGGCATGATAAATGTCTTGATGCGTAAGAATTTTTGAGATGGCTTGAATTTGGTCCCTATAGTTTGCGGCTTCTTCGTAACGTTGTGCTGAAGCAGCTTGTTGCATTTTTTCTTCCAGCCGGTGCTGTAAAGCGTGGGATTTTCCGTTCAGAATCTCCATAATAGCTTGCACTTGTTCCTGGTAAGCCTCCGCCGGAATCTTCCCGGCACAAGGACCGGAGCATCTCTGGATATCAAAACGCAAGCAAGGACGCCGCCTGTTGGCAAAGAACACGTCCTTACAAGTCCGAATCTTAAAAACCTTGGCGATTTCCTCAACCATCATGTCGACAGAAGCAGTTGCCAGAAAGGGCCCGAAGGAAGTTCCTTCTTGAGGAGGGTGTCCTCGATATTTCGTTAATCGCGGAAAGGGGTGAGTAGAGAGCAATAAGGAAGGAAAGCTTTTATCGTCTTTCAGGAGGACATTAAAACGTGGTTTATACTCACGAATGAGAGAGGCTTCCAGGAGAAGCGCTTCTGTTTCTGTTTGCGTTATAGTAACTATGACACGCACGAGGAGGTGCACCAATCGTTTAAGCCGCAGTGGCAACATCGCGAATTTCGTATAGCTGTGAAGGCGCTTACGGAGGTTTTTAGCTTTTCCAACGTAAAGAATTTCTCGATCGGCGCTGATTAGGCGATACACGCCTGGCTGTTCTGGGAAAACGGCTGTTCCTTGTTGGAAGGCAACATAATTACTGAATAGAAATTCTTGCGTTGCGAACATCGTTAACGTTTCTTTAGATCCTCTCTCCGTACTCTAACTGAGGAAGGAGGTAACCATGAATTTCTTGAAAAAGACCCTCTCCTCGCAAAGAGGCGCAGCTATCCTTGAATGTGCGCTGATCACTGGAATGGTGCTCATCGTTGCACTAGCAGGCGCTCATGTCCTTACGCCATGACTCTCTGTTGGCAGAAGCAAAGGAATCTAAGTAGGAACCTTTTGCGCTGTCCAACTACGCATTTTGTAAGGAACTTCAATCACATCAAGAGAAGAAACTTTATCAGTAATCGCTTTTAAGATCTTCTGGAAATTATCCGGACCCGCTTGCACTTGAATATCGTTTACCGACCGCCATGCCCCGATGTAACGCTCTGGCGTCATCTGCTCGATATAAGACGTTTCGATAAAGTGTACATTTTGGAAATCTCCCGTGGAGGTTAAAATTGTGGACCAATCCTTGGTGTAGTGCGCATTCCCGGAAGATACACGTGTTAATTGAGGGACAATCGCGTAAATTTGCTCTTCGATATCTGCATGAAGCTTGGAGGCTTTTATATCTCTGGTGTTCCACAAAATGGTCAAAAATCCTCCATTTCTTAGGATACGCCTAAATTCTGGAAGGGATTTTTTCGGATCGGTCCAATGAAAGGAAGAAGCCATTGTCACCCAATCTACGCACCGGTCTGCTAATGATGTTTCTTCTCCTGTTCCTTTCAACCAAACAACGTTTTCTCCTTGTGTATACCTTTCACCTTCTGTACGCATAGCATCATTGGGCTCTACCGCAGAGAGACTTGTCCTTGCTTTACAGATTT
>JAIRMZ010000106.1 GCA_031258355.1 Holosporales bacterium | reverse complement strand
CTCTGGGTAAGCCTTATACAGGGCTTCTGCGAGAGCCAATCCAAGCACACGATCTCCGAGAAATTCCAGACGCTCGAAATCTTTATTCTTTTTATGGAGGACAGGATGCTGCAAGGCAGCACGCAGTAGTGCCCGGTCTTTGAAAATATAATGCAATTTTTGTTCGATAAAACTGAGGCTTTTCAGCAGATCTTGCGCCATATCCTGTCATAATCGATATTTTGCAACCACAGCCAGAACTCCCAAAAACGTACATGAGCGTCCAAGCGATACACAATGCGCACAGCGCGCCCAACGAGGAGGTTTTCATGAATCATTCCAGGAATATCGAAGCGACTATCTTGAGAAAAGTCGCGATTGTCCCCCATGACGAAATAGTGCTTCTCTGGAACGATGAATTCTTGCGTATGATTAGCTGAACTCCCCGCATGAGGAGGATAATACGCGACCGTATGAGACTCTGAGCAGCCTGGAAGCGTCTCTTGGTAACAGTCAGTGATATATTGCGCGAGTTCTCCCTTCGACAGGTCCCCTTTATGAAAGTGCTTATCTGGAAGAGGTTCTAGCTGAGCCCTCTCTCCATTAATATGGACAACACCATCGATAATCTGGATCCGATCTCCCGGAAGACCGATAACGCGTTTGATAAGACTTGTCGACACATCTGTAGGAAGCCTAAAGACAATGACCTCCCCTCTCTTTGGGGAAGAGAAGAAAAAGCGCCATTCCCCTAAGGGAGGACTGAAGAGAACAGAGTGCCGACTGTAGCCATAAGCCCATTTCTCTATTAGGGGCATGTCCCCGATCAGGAGGGAAGGCTCCATGGAGCCACTGGGGATCTGGAACATTTCGAAAACGCAGGTGCGAAAAAGAAGAGCGCAAAAAATAAGTCCGAAAAAGGAAAAGGATTCTTTCCGCCACCATCTCTTAACGCGTTGGATAATCGTCATCTCTGCTCTCATCAAGGTCTTGCCGACAGGATAACAGTCGCAAGTGCGTAGGGGTACTGGTCGCTCAAGCTGACATGGATCATTGGTGTTGTTTTTTCAGGCATGAGAGAGATTAGCCGATTCCAAGCTTGTCCCAGAAGACGCAAGTGAGGCTGTCCCGCAGGATCAGAACAGACCTCAACCTCTTGCCACTTGATTCCTTCCGTTGTCCGCGCGCCAATGACTTTAAGCCCGACCCCTAAAGCCTTGGCGCAGGCCTCTTTAGCCGCAAACCTCTTCGCTAATTCTGCCGCAGGCGTTCGGTGACCCATCGCATAAGCATACTCCTTTTCGGTAAAGAGGGTTTGCTGCAAGCGCTGCGGAAAGCGTTGCCATAGACGTGCGAGACGGGGAATAGCGACTAAATCGTTACCGAGCCCCAAGATCATCGCTTTTCCTCTACTTTCTGCACGCAAGGACAGGCCCTTAATGAGGCGAGGGCTTGGGCTAATTGTGTCTCTTCTTCTGTATGAATTTCTGCGATCACATGAATTAACTTAAGGTCTCGATAATCGATCTTAACATGCGTTACCCGAATTTTTAGATCCCTGAGAATATCAAAGACCGTCGCAAAACTTCCCAATCTGTTCAAAATGATAAGGCGCAGATGGAGACAAGTATCTGCCGGAGAGGCATTTTTCCCCCATACAACGGCAATGAGTGCCGGAGGTACGCGTCTTTCTTGAATGCAGGGGTGTGTATGAATCACGAGCCCTTGCCCAGGGACGAGTTCCCCAACAACCGGATTATTCTCAATAGGGTGACAGCACTCTGCGTAGTGCACAGCGATGCCTATAGTGAAATCCGAAAGGCGGAGGGGAGAGACAGGCACAGAAGAGCGGGCTTTCGCCGTAAAGGGGAGTATTTTTCGGAGCAAAGAAGGATAAGGGACTAGACCTCGACCAATTGCAAGCTGAAGATCCCTCAATGTTGTACAACCGAAAGCCTTCATCAATTTTTGAAACAAGTCTCTTTGAGAGATATCTGGATCCAATAGAGCTAATTGCTGTTGTAAGAGACTGTGGCCTAAAAGAGCGAATTCTGCTTTCTCTCGTGTCAGGATAAATTTCCGAATACAGGATCGTGCTTTTCCCGTAACGATAAATTGTTCCCAAAGAGCTGAGGGCTGTTGCCCAGAATCTGTCAGGATTTCGACATTCTCTCCGCTTTGCAGAACTGTCCAGAGGGGCATGACACGTCCATCTACGCGAACCCCAATGCAAGAATTACCAATATTTGTATGGACGGCGTAGGCAAAATCCACAGCAGTGGCCCCTTCTGGAAGGGAAACAATATCTCCCTGAGGCGTGAAGCAAAACATCTCTCCTGTAATAATTTCCCGCCGAGCATTGTTTAGTCTTTCTTGAGGAGAAGTGTTTGTTCCGAAAATTTCCAAAATATCCTTTAGCCATTGATACTGACCTTCCTCTTGTTGAAAGGCCTTCCTCTTGTAAGCCCAATGCGCACATCTACCATGTTCTGCAATCTGATCCATCACTTCTGTGCGGATTTGTACTTCAAGGGGTTTGCGAAAGGGTCCTAGGATCGTCGTATGCAGAGAGCGATACCCATTGGGTTTTGGGGTGCTGATATAATCCTTGAATCGCGCGGGCATAGCACGGAAATGCGTGTGCAGGAGACCAAGGGCACGATAACAGCTTTCTTCGTCAGGCAAGACTATGCGGAAGGCGACAATATCGGTTAATTCCTCAAAGCGGATATGCTTTTTCTGCAGCTTACGCCAGATAGAGTAAGGGGTTTTCTTCCGGCCAGAAATGGATGGGGTCATGTTTGTCCCGTGAAAGAGATCGGTAAAAGTCTGTGTGATTTTCTCCATAATTCCAGAATCCCTTTCGCAAAAAGCCTCAATTCTCTGGGTAATGTACTGGTGTTCCCGAGGATAAATCTCTGCAAAGGCCAGGTCCTCGAGCTCACTTTGTAAAGACTGAAGCCCCATACGACCCGCAAGGACTGCAAAAATGTCAAGTGTCTCCACAGCGATCTCTCGCCGCTTCCTGGCATCTTGAATGCCATGGAGGGTGCGCATGTTATGGAGGCGGTCGCAAAGCTTAATCAAAAGGATACGGAGATCCTTGGCGATAAAAGAGAAGAAATTGTGGAGGTTTTTTAGCTCTCGCTTAGTTCTTGAAAGGGAAGAAATTTTGTCAATTTTTGTCACACCCTCTACGAGTTGGGCAATTTCTGTCCCAAATAAGGACGAAATTGTTGGGATCGTTGTTGACGTATCTTCCGCCGTATCATGAAGAAGAGTCGCGATGATGGAGGCCAAATCTAGACGTTGCTCTGTGGCAATGAGAGCAACGGCAAAAGGGTGAGAGAAATATGTCTCTCCCGAAGCTCTCTTTTGTGTGGCATGAACGCTTTCTGCGAACCTCCAGGCACGATCTAGCAGTGCACTATCGAAGTCTGGAAGGTACTGACGTATAGCAGCGACAAGCTGAATCTGGCGCGGCGCTACGCTTCCCATTTCCTACCTAGGAGGGATAAAAAGGGAAGTTATGAGGGTTCCTTTTGAGAAGAACCATCGCTGGATGAAGGGTCAGAAAACACTTCCTCCGCTTTGTTCAACACCATAGGAGGAATAGGCAAATGTGGCCGATAACTTTCTTGCTCGAAAAGATCTTTATCTTCCTCAACATCTTCTCGAGGGACATAACGCTGGAAATTCCGGATTACCGCATTTTCAAGATCTTCAACCGCCACTGTTTTTGCCGCGATTTCTCTCAATGCTACAAGAGGCGCCTTATTCTCGGCACAGTCCACCGTAACAGGCGCACCAGCAGCAATTTGATGAACACGCTGTGCTGCTAGCACAACAAGGTCAAATCGACTCGGCACAACTTTTACACAATCCTCTACCGTTATTCGCGCCATAAGACACTCCCTTTTCTGTTCTGTATACGCATTAGCAGGAGGGAATTCAAGAGCTGCCTGTAGTATAAAACGCGCAGGCCAATATTTTTCAATTGCCAAAGAGGGCTCGTAGAAAGTCTGGACACCTTGTTCACGCTTATTTCCGGGGTTGTGGCTTTTTCAAGGCGCAAAAATCGACACTTTGTCTCTGTTGTCCCCGTGGGAGGGGGCTAACGGTTAAGGCATAAGTGTAAAGAAAGGAATTACCCCAAAAGAATACGTTGACATAGAGCGATATTGTTTTCGTTTCGGTAATTATTGCTTTTTCAGGGCACTATGTTGGTGTCCGGTCATTCTTAATGTGGCGGGACGACAGGATTTGTTGAATCATCATTAGTGTTGCTACGGCGGGCGACGGCTTCAAGGCCGCCTTGTGCATCGATTTCTCTTTCTATTTTTCTTAGAGCGTTGAAGGCGCGGATGCGCTCTTGGATACGGGCTACTTCTTCTTTCTCGAAGAGGCCGTTACGCTTGTCATAAGCACTGAGACCAAAGAAAAGAAGGATATTTGCTGTCATTGCCGGGAAGAAGCCATAGACGCCTGTCTTTTTCTCTAGGTCAAGAAGAATCCAGCTAATCGCAATGGTTCC
>JAIRMZ010000001.1 GCA_031258355.1 Holosporales bacterium | reverse complement strand
GCTTTCGGATTTTTTGCCGAGCGCGTTGTAAGGCCGCTTGTGACCGAAGACGCTCTTCTTGTTCATTAAGAGCTGTATTGACGGAAATCTTGACACGCCGCTGATCCGCTTCAATTTTTGGACGTCGTGCCGCAGAAGAAGGAGGTTTCCTGCCTTTGAAGAGGCGTCCTCTAGCTTCTTCGCTGAGATCTCGATTTTTCAGGTCTCCCGGACCTCCCTTAGGGGGGGAGGCGATACCAATGAGGGTTTCAACACCTTTTTCCGAGATCTCTTCCTGTTCGAGCGCTTCTTCCTGGCGCGTTTGAGACAGTGGCGTGTAGGCCGCCCCCCCGGTCTCGAGATCCCGCCGCTCCTCTAAGGCTTCTGCACCCTGGATCCCTTCTTTGACAACACGAAGGCGTGTTTCCCACTCTTGATCCGTTAAACCAAGAGGACGGGCGTTTTCTAACGGAGAAACCTCCTCTTTTGTGATGGCCGTTACTGCTCCTGGAGTAAGACGCTTACGCCTTACTTCAACAGAGACAGCTTTGGATCGACCTCGTGAGAAACTTTGGCGAACTTGTCCAACATCAACTTTACGCGTTCCTAATGAGCGCGAAAGAACTAGTGTTTTCTTCGGGGAGGGTTCTTCCACACCACCTCCTACGCGCCATCTGCTGCGTCTTGGAACCAGTGTGCCCGTGCCGCCATAATAACGGTCTCTGCTTCCTCTGGACGAAATTCGTATGCGGATAGAGCTTCCATCAACTCATCTTTTGAGAAGTCGCCTAAGTCATCTAAGGTCTTGACCGCATGTTCCTCCGCAAGCGTCATCAGCATGTCCAACGCGAGCCCCTCAAGGCGCATCAGCTCAGGTGCCACACCGAGCTCCGTTAATCGATTTTCTACTTCTTGCATCTTCTTTTCCACATATTCTTGTGCTCTGTTTTTCAATTCTTCTGCTGTTCCTGAATCTAGCCCTTCGAGAGTGGCAATTTCCTCTACAGGAGTAAGTGCCAGGTCCTCTGGAGAATCGAACCCTTCAGAAACCAACAAATGTGCGATCATTTCATCGCAGTCCAAGGCGGTTATAAAGACCTCAGAGCGCTGTTTGTAAGACTCTTTTCTTTTTTCGGAGTCATCGCTCTCGGTTTGCAGATCGATCGCCCACCCCGTTAACTGAGAAGCAAGGCGTACATTTTGCCCACGACGTCCAATAGCCAGGCTCAGCTGATCGTCTGGAACAACCACCTCGACATGGTGCGTTTCTTCATCAAGCACCACGCGCGCTACTTCTGCAGGAGCGAGAGCATTGACGATAAAAGTCGCTTGATCCTCAGACCAGGGGATAATATCAACTTTTTCCCCTTGTAATTCTTGGACAACCGCCTGCACACGACTTCCTCGAACACCCACACAGGCCCCTATCGGATCGATATTAGGATCACGGGTGTGCACAGCCATTTTTGCACGGCTGCCTGGATCGCGTGCCACCGCCTTAATCTCGATAATATGCTCATACACTTCAGGTACTTCTTGTGCAAAGAGACGTGCCATGAACTGGGAGTGCGTCCGAGATAGAAAAACCTGAGGCCCCCGCTCCTCACGTCGGACATCGACGATATAGGCACGAATGCGATCGCTGACATGAAAAACTTCGCGTGGCAATAACTGATCACGACGGATCATGGCATCACTGTGCCCTAGGTCCAAAGTAACAGAATTAAATTCCGCACGCTTGACAACACCGCTAACCACCTCTCCGATACGATCTTTGAAATCTTCGTACTGCTTTGCCCGCTCTGCCTCACGAATATGATGGATAATGGCAGGCCAAGCGATTTGCGCCTCTCCGCGCCCAAGCTCAAAAAAGGGCAATTCCTCAGAAAAAGTGCTCCCGATTTTCGCGTTACTATCGCGCTGTTGCGCCTCCTCAAGGTTTGTTTCCCGATATGGATCCTCAACGGTTTCGACGACCGTCATCCAGCGAGACAACGTAACTTCTCCTGTCTTTCGATCAACAGAAGCCCGAATGTCATGACTTTGACCATAGCGGGTACAGCCTATTTTCTGGAAGGCATCCTCCATCGCGGCGAAAATATCCTCGCGCTCGAGTCCTTTCTCTCTGGCAACAGCTTCCACCACCTGGAGAAGCTCTGCACCGCCAATGTACCCTTTCGTTCCCGACATCTCTTTATACCTTTCAGCGCTCCCATGAGACGCGTTTCACGAATCTCTGTCAACGGGGATAAATAGTAGTACTCGCTCTCGACGTTCGCCACACATCCCTTTTTTGCGGCTAATTACTGCAGGGAACTAGACACCACAAGCGGCCTCCCTAAAGAATCAACCTCAGGGAAACATGCTTAGCATACCGCCCTTTGGGAAAGTGACGCAAGGGGAAAACATAAAAAAACTGATTCGTACGACAAGGTTGGGCTCACTCTTGCACGTATGAAGACCCCTCTGTAGCGTACGGAGAGGCCCGTGTGGCGGAATGGTAGACGCAGTAGACTTAAAATCTGCGAACTGTAAAGTTGTGGGGGTTCGAGTCCCTCCACGGGCACCAGATTGAGGCGTTATGAGCGGAGTGCGTTTTGCCCCTTCTCCAACGGGGCGGTTGCATATCGGGAATGCACGTGCCGCTCTTCTTAACGCCCTCTATGCCCGTCAACATGGTGTGCCGTTTCTTTTGCGCATTGACGATACGGATACCGAGCGTACGCAACCTGCTTTTGTTGAAGCCATTAAGGAGGATCTGGCCTGGCTTGGCCTTTCCTGGGATAATCTTGTTTTTCAGTCTGCTCGCCAAGAAAGGTATCAGCGTGCCGCAGAACAATTACGTGCCGCAGGACGGCTTTATCCTTGTTATGAGACGCCGGAGGAACTGGAATTCCAGCGCAAGATAGCCCGTTCCCGGGGGTGTCCTCCCATCTACGACCGGGCAGCCTTAGCCCTTTCTTCCGAACAGAAAAAACAAAAGGAAGCAGAGGGACGGCGCCCATACTGGCGCTTTCTCCTTAAAGAACAGCGCGTTAGTTGGATCGACAGCGTCTATGGGGTGAAAAGCTTCGAAGGAATCTACGCAAGTGATCCGGTTTTAGTGCGCGCAGACGGGTTGCCTGTCTATACCCTTGCCTCTGTTGTGGATGATTGGGAGCTTGGTATTACGCACGTCATCCGAGGAGCCGATCATCTCACCAACACAGCTGTGCAAATCCAAATCCTTGAGGCTTTGGAAAAAGGAAGTGCAGCCACTATCTCTTGGACCCATTACCCTCTCTTCCGGACACGTTCTGGGGAGGAGCTCTCTAAGCGCACCGGTAGCCTCAGTCTGCAAGAGCTACGAGAAGAGGGAATCCATCCTCTCGCTCTCTGCAGCTTTCTCGCAAAGATCGGAACCTCAGATTCCCTAGTGCCTGTGACCTCTCTGGAGGCTTTAGTGGAAAGTTTTTCTCTCTACAAGATTAGTTTGGCGGAAGCGCAATTCGACCTTTCGGAACTCCGCCATCTGAATCGGCATTTGCTACACGACTTGCCCTTTTCTCAGGTGGCTCCTGACTTTCAAGAGAAGGGCATTCCTCTAACACCCGCTTTCTGGGAAGCGATTCGGGGAAATATTACGACCCTCAAAGAGGGACAGCACTGGTGGAACATTTGCTACGGGAAAATTCCGCCTCCTCCGGATCAGGATCCGGACTTTCGAGAAGCTTGCCTCTTGTGTGTCCGGCGCGCTCCTGAAGCGATAGAGGCGCCAGGGGTCTGGGAGACACTCGTCTCGGACCTCGTTCAAACAACAGGTCGGAGAGGACGGGCACTGTTTCATCCTTTACGCCTTCTGCTGACGGGACAGGAGGCGGGCCCGGAGCTCCGGCTCTTAGCCTCTATTCTAGGGAAGTCGCGCATGGTACAACGCTTGGCACGTGATGATGCGGCTTTATAACACACTAACGCAGCGGGTAGACCCTTTCGTCCCTATTGATGCTCGGACGGTGCGTATGTATGTCTGCGGGCCAACCGTTTACGACCAGCCGCATGTAGGTAATGCGCGTCCGATCGTTGTCTTTGATCTTTTGTACCGCGTTCTGGCGCAGCTTTATCCGCGTGTTGTTTATGTGCGCAACATTACAGACATTGACGATAAAATTAACGCTCGCGCTGCGGAACGAGGGATCCCTATCAAGACTTTGACGACCGAGGTCGAGGAGGTTTTCCATGCCGATCTTCAGCGTCTTGGCGTTCTTCCTCCGACTTTCGAGCCTCATGCGACAGACCATATCGCCGATATTGTCGCCTTGGTGATGCGGATGATGGCATCTGGACATGCGTATGAGAGAGAAGGACATGTTCTCTTTCGTGTGCGAAAAGACCCGCAATACGGATGCCTTTCGCGTCGAAAGCTTGACGATATGATCGCGGGGAGCCGTGTGGAAGTGGCTCCTTACAAGGAAGATCCTCTGGATTTTGTACTGTGGAAGCCCTCTTCTCCGGATCTGCCAGGATGGGAGAGCCCTTGGGGACGAGGGCGGCCAGGGTGGCATATTGAGTGCTCGGCTATGTGTCAGCATTACTTCGGTCCAACATTTGATCTCCATGGGGGTGGTCAGGATCTAATTTTTCCGCATCACGAAAATGAAATCGCACAGAGTCGAGCGGTTCATGAAGGGCAACTCTTAGCGCATACTTGGGTTCATAATGGAATTGTCTTGATGGAGGGACAAAAGATGTCGAAATCTCTCGGCAATGTCTTGCCTTTGGCGGCAGCTCTTCAGGAATTTGAAGGAGAAATTTTGCGCTTTTTCCTTTTGTCAACACATTATAGAAAGCCTCTGGACTGGACCCGCAAAGGGCTTGAACAGGCTAAGCAGCGCCTGACACGTTTGTACGGTGCTCTCCAAGGATTTATCCCCCCCCTAGAAGCAAGTGGGGAGGAGGACCTAGCACAAGATCCTATTTTCGCCTCCTTATGCGAAGATTTGAATACACCTCAGGCTTTGAGCTTGCTGGAGGAAAAAGCCTCAGCGGTTTATAAAACCTCTGAAGGACGCCAAAAAGAGCACCTGCAGGGAGAGCTGTGGCAAGCGGCAAGGATCATGGGTTTTCTTGAAAAGAACCCTGACGCATGGCAACAGGATTCTGGGATTTGTGATCTCTCTCAAGAAGAAATCGCACAGCTTGTTCAGGAACGAGAAACAGCGCGACAAGCGCAGGATTTTGCCCGCTCTGATGCCATCCGCGCTACTCTTCTGCAAAAAGGTATTATCCTTGAAGATACCGCTACCGGCACGCGGTGGCATAAGGCTTGAAAGGGCTCCTGTATAATCTGATGGGATTCGCGCTGTTTTTTGTAAAAGGAGAGTTGTCTTCAACAGAGATGTCCTAATATAAGGCTCAGTAAAATTTGCAAGATTGGCTTGAAACTTTGCGTAACTTAGTGTGTTCGCAACTTTCTTCATGAAAAAGCACCATTGAGGATATGTGCGAGCATAGGGCCCGGGAACGCTTTCATGCTAGGTTGCAGGCGGAAAATGTATCACCAGATCACCTCTTTATTTTGCTCAAAAAGACGTCCCTTGTTGAAGATGGGAAAATCTTTTACCCCCCGAAACCCAATTTTTTCGTAGACTGATCTCCCCTCTTTTGTTGCCACAAGAACACCAATGCGATGGCTAGAGAAATCGGAGGCGGAGAAAAGGGCATGCAGAGTCATTGTTGTCCCAATTCCTTTTTGACGGAAGGCGGAAAGTGTTGAGACATTCCAAATGCCAACGGTCTTCGCATCAAGAAAGGCCGCACTCGTCGCTACCGGCTTGTTCTGTACATACCCAACAAATATTCTCAAAGGCGACTTCGGAGAAAAAAGATAAGGAGCGGCGCTTGTATAGAAAGCGGGAAGAGAGCGTGCCGCACGAGGAATCTGTTGTTTTTGAACTTCAAGAAAATCATTCAGCCTTTTCTCATTGTTAAGAGGGAGAATCTGCAAATCTTCTCTGGCTTGTGAATGCGAAACTTTTT
>JAIRMZ010000079.1 GCA_031258355.1 Holosporales bacterium | reverse complement strand
CTTCCTTGGCGAAAAGGTATGAGAGAGGCTTCCGTGAGCGCCGTTGCTCTGCAGGAGAAGGGAAAGCTGGGGTTTCGTTACTATCTTCTTCACCTTCCCTGGGTCTTTTGGGGTATTGCCCTTTGCATTATGGCGTATTCCTTAGGGAGGGAATGGCCCTTGTCTCCGGATTCTTCCACCTATCTCGGCATGTCAGGTATTCGTTCCGCGCTCTATCCCTTGTTTTTACGTTTCTGTTTTCTCTTTTTCCCGGAAACCGCACATCGGCCTTTGTTCTTCGTACAAATTGTGCTTGGGATGACCGGAGCTCTTTTCTTTGTTTATGCCTTGCAGAGGGCTTTCTCCTGGAAGAAAACCCGCTGGATTGAGTTTCTCCTCTTTCTTCTGTTTATTTCTCCCAATTTGGATGTTTGTCAACCTTTTTGGTGCGATATCTTGTCAGAGTCCCTCTCCTACCCCTTATGGCTTTTTGCAGCAGGGAATATTGTGCTCTTTTTCAAAGAGAGTTCCATCAAGGCTTATCGGCGTTTCTTCCTTCTCGCAGGGCTCCTTGTGCTCACGCGTCGTCAATTTATCTTTTTGTATCCTGTTATGGTTCTTTTTCTCGTAGGGTTGTTTACCTTTCTGAAACCCCTTGTGGAGAAAAAGCAGCGTTGGCCTTTGGTCCTATATGCGGTTCTGAGTATTGGAATCGCAGATCTTGCGGAGCGGGGGTATCACCTGGCGGCTCATGGTGCCTTTCGGCATGTAGCTTTTACAGGGTTACAAGCCATTATCGCTCCAACGATTTTTATCGGTCCGCAGGGAGCGGATTGTCTAAAAGATCCAAAGGAAAAGGCCATCTATGCAGAAATTTGTGCACACCTCCCTCAAGGGGGAAAGCCCTTAAGCAAATTCTACTCTACTATTGAGTACGCGGTGAGTTATCTCCCTTGGTCGGGTTATGCCACTGGGGCCGCGTACCATCACCTTAAAGATACAGGTATTCCTCCTCAAGAACTGGGTTTTGTTATGGATGAAACTTTGACGACCATAGCGGCGCGTCTTATTTTGCACAACCCTCTTGCCTACCTACGTTATTTAAATCGAGCATTCTTTCTCTCTTACTTTGTCCCGGCTCGATACGGCTACTGTGGGATTTTGCTGCTTTTCGCTGGCTTGTTCTTCCTCTGTGGACACCTCTATAGAGGGGCAACTTTTCGCAATCGAGTCCTTCTAGGAAGTGCGGGGATTCTTTTCGCTGCCAATGTTCTCGCGGTTGCTCTCGTCGAGCCCCTCCTCGCGCGTTACACCCTCTATACCGACGTCTTCCTCGGCGCTATCATCATTGCTATCGTCGCTGAACGAAAACGAGAAGGGGAAAGGAATCCTGCTCTTCTAGGATAAAAAGAAAGTGGGAAATAAATTTCCCAATAATTCCTTGTTAGAAGCAGCCAATTGGAAATCACTCCACGGAATCTCTTTATAAAGATGCTTCTCATTTTTTCTTCGCTAGAGTCTATGATCTTTTTTATTTTTCACAAAAATCGTCATCAAATTGCATATTATGAAACTTTCTTGTCTGCTCCCTCTCCTAAGGAGCCACGACCAAGGTATCCATATGTAAAGCTTTGAGCTTCTCAACAAAGCGTTGCGCAGCCTGTTTGCTGCTAAAGGGCCCAACGTAGACACGATGGCGTATGCCGCGTTCGCGTCCCAAATCAACACGTACGATTTCCCCAGAGACAGAATGAAAAGCAGGCTTCTTCTTCAATCTTTTCCATTCCTGTACCGCATGCTCTCGTGTCTCTAAAGACGCAACCTGCACTTTGAACCCCTTTATCGTATGGGAAAAAAGCGGCTTTTCTTTCTTTTCCTCTTTCTTCACACGATGGGCGGACTGCTGCGATAAGGCCGTCTTCCCCTTACGCGACAAGGGCTTTGTTTTCTGTTCTGACGATAAGGGTGCATTTTCTGCAGGTTGAAGGGGAGGCGTCTTTTGAGAAGAAGCAAGAGGTGCTTGTGTCGGAGATCCTCCCTGTTTCCCCTCAGAAGAAGGCTCTTTTTGAGGAACGGGCTGCGCTTTCAAAGGATAGGGCTGCAAAGGTTCTGCCTTACCTAAAGGAATATCTTCTTCCTCCTCTGTCTCTCCCCCATCGACCAAACTTTTGAGCTGTGTCTGCTCTTCCGGAGTTAATTCCATAGATTCTTCCCCCTGGAGGGAAGGAACAGGCGCCTCCGGTGACGGCAAGGGCTTTACCGGACTCGAAGCCTCCGGTTTTTGAGAAGGCGTTGTTGCAATACGATTGTAGACGGAATTTTCCTGTAGGGGATCTTTTGCCGGCTCCTCTTTGGGGTAAATCTTAGCGGGAGTCTCCGGAGCTTTGATCGTTGGAATCTTGCGGGATTGCTGCGGCAAATACTTCCAAAGGACGACGAGCAAAACAAGGACAACGCCAGTTCCTCCGAGCAGCAGAGAAAAATGATGTTTCTTCTGGGCAAGATCATCATCGCGATGTTCTGGGGGATATTCGTCATCAACGTGCATACTTCCCTCTCTTCAATGGAGTTCTTCCGCTGGTGTAACACCCATCAAGCGCAGGCCCAAGGATAACACATTCCGCACTGCATGAACAAAGAGCATATTCTCCTTCGTCTTTTGTAGATCCTTGGAATGCACGAAACGTAGTGTGGCATTATCCTTACCCGCTGTCCACAAGGCGTGGAACGCGGCTGCCAGATCCAGGAGGTAAAAGGCCAAACGATGCGGCTCCCGCCCTCGTGTTGCCAACGCAACTTGCCGAGGCCAAGAGAGGAGAATTTTTACAAGCGCTCGTTCGTGAAGGGAAAATTCCCGCGAGAAAGGAGCGTCAAGAAGATCTTCGAGAGTAAAGCGCGGAAAGATGCTCTGGTTTTGTCGAAGAACGGAGCCAGTACGCGCATAGGCATATTGAACGTAAAAGACGGGATTGTCCCGTGTTTCCTCCACAACCTTTTCAAAATCAAAGTCCAAAGGAGCATCATCCCGACGCGTCAAAAGGAAAAAGCGGACGGCGTCTTTTCCGACCCGATCGATGACCTCCTTTGCCTCGATAAAGGTTCCCGCACGCTTAGACATGCGAACCTCTTGCCCATCTTGCATGAAACGGACGATCTGGCAAAGGCGAACATCAAAAGACACGGGAGCTTCCGAAGAAAGGGCACTGACAGCCGCCTCCATCCTCTTGACATAGCCACCGTGGTCGGCTCCCCAAAAATCGATGAGTGTCGTAAATCCGCGTTGGATCTTGTCCCAGTGGTAAGCAATATCGGTTGCAAAATAGGTCCAAGATCCATCTGCTTTTTTCAGCGGACGGTCCTGATCGTCTCCGAATTGGGTCGCACGGAAAAGCATCTGAGGATGCGACTCCCATACCTCCGTTGGAACCTGCCCTTTAGGAGGAGGAAGGATGCCTTCGTAGATCAGGCCTTTATTCTTCAGAAAGGCAATAGCGGCTTCGATCCGACCAGAAGAAACGAGGGCACGTTCTGAAGAGAACAGGTCGTGCTGCACCCCTAGGGCGGCCATGTCCTCTTTAATAAGACGCAACATATCGGCAAGAGCGAATGCTGTAACGGGCGCTCGCCAGTTTGGATCCTCTCGCCACCGTTCTACTTCCTGTTCCCGAAAGCGCTGAGCACTAGCCACAAGATACGCCCCTGGGTAGAACTCTGGAGGCTCGGGGAGCGCTTTATGGCACAAGGTAGCGTAATGATAGTATAAGCTGTCCACAAGCACATCGACTTGATGTCCGGCGTCGTTCACATAGTACTCGCGTGTGACCTCAAATCCAGAGAAGGCAAGGAGAGAGGCCAGGACATCTCCTGTGACGGCGCCTCGTAAGTGGCCTGCATGCAGCGGACCGGTAGGGTTCGCAGAAACGTACTCCACATTGACCTTTTGCCCTTGACCAATGAGGCTTCGGCCATAATGGTCTTTTTGGATAAGGGCCTGCTTCAAGCAGGAAAGAAAAAAAGCCTGTGTGACCGTAATATTGAGGAACCCTGCTCCGGCTACTTCTAGCGACGCAATAGCCGTATTGACGGAAAGTTCTTGTTGGAGGGCGGTTGCGATATCCTTGGGAGGCCTTTTCCATTGCTTGGCCAAAACCATCGCGGCATTGGTAGACAGATCCCCAAAGGCCGCTTCCTTAGGCACTTCCAGAGCTACCGCATCAGGAGGGGGAACCGGCTTCTGAAGGCGCTGCGCCACGCGCTCTATCGCCTGTTGGATAAAAGTACTGAAAGCGGAAAAGAGATCGCTAGATGCTACCTCTGACACGAGAACACCTCTCCACCCTTTTCCCCGCCTACTATAGACGCTAGACTTGGCAGAGAACAAGCTGAGTCCTTTGTGGAAGAGCCTTTTTCTCTCATCAGTTGGAATGTCAATTCACTGCGTGCGCGGTGGCCCCTTGTGCAGAAGCTTATCGAGGAGGAAAAACCTGACATTTTGCTTCTGCAAGAGACAAAAGTGGAGGATGCACTGTTCCCAGAAGAGACCTTAGGGGATTTTGGTTACAATATTTTGTTTGCCGGGCAGAAGAGTTATAACGGCGTTGCTTTTCTCTCGAAATTTCCTTTTGAGGAACGCCGGAAGGGTTTCCCCGGGGATGGGGGCGAAGCACGTTATCTCGAAGGAGTGGTACATGGGTGGCGAATCGCAAATCTCTACGCCCCTAACGGTCAAGCGGTGGGAGTTCCGGCCTATGATAGAAAACTTACTTTCTATACGCATCTTAAGGAGCATATTGCGCAATGTCTTGCACAAGAGGCGTTTTTCGTCCTTGCGGGAGATTTTAACATAGCTCCAACCGATGCGGATGTTTACAATCCTCAAGAACTAGCGGGACAAGTCCCTTGTACAGAGCCAGAGCGCACGGCTTTTCGCTCTCTCCTTGCGCAGGGCCTTACAGATGCTTTTACGAAGGTATCTTCTACTGTTCCAGGAAAGAAATTGACCACTCCTTTCACCTGGTGGGACTATCGCCGACGTTCTTTTGATCCTAACAAAGGAAGACGTATTGACCAGATCCTCCTTTCTTCTCAGGCTTTGGCACATTCTCGCCCTGGAGAAGTTCTTCTATCTTACCGCACTCTCCCCCGTCCCTCCGACCACGCTCCTATCCGGTGGTATTTGTAAAACCTTTTCAGGATCAGGGTATTCTTTCCGGGGTACACCCTCCACAAGGGCAGGAGGAGCAACAGCAGCCTTGTGAGAGGGAAGCAGAACATCGAGAGTCATGCGTGCATCCGGGGTAATGACAGGATGAAAAGAATCTCGTGCGCTTTTCTGTGCCTTTTTGTACTGTTATCTTGTGCATACAGCCAACCAAGGAACTTTGCCGTAATCTTTGGCAGCAAGGGCAAGAACAACAGATCGGGAATCGGCACCCATGAACACAACAGCGTCCACAAAGACAATGGCCTTTCTCTCCTGCGCCAAAACCCCCTTTCGCGCATTTTGTGCATTTCCCTCCCGCTCCTGCCTTCGTTCCTATTCCCCTTCCTTGTCCTTCTCCCGAGGCAGCGTCTCCTTCCCATCCGTAGGATGATGATCCTCCTTGCCCGCTCGTTCCTTCCATTCCGGCACCGATAGTTCTGCGTGCATATTGAGCCTCCATTCTTTCCCTTCTAGAAAAAGCACAATCTCCCTCTTTGGGGATGATATCGCTTCCGTCATCTTCATATCCTCCATCGTAAGCCCAATCGGACATAAGGATAGAAGGCGTGTCTCGATAACAGCCTGTCAATGCAAGAAGAAAAAAGAAAGACCATCCATTTTTTGTCATTCTGAAATAGTAATCGATAACGGTAAATAAATCGCAAACTGATCCTCGAAGAAGAGAAGAAAGTTGTCGTAAAAGTTTCTATTAAAAGACAAAGACTCTTGGGGGATCTGTTTTTCGCTTCATTGAACTCGATAATTTTCTTCTCTGTCATTAACAATCTAGAGAGAAGAAAGTTATTATGCTTTGAGAGCTTCCTCTTGGATCTTATATTAGAGAAACGCGTTCTACAGGTCTTGACCTTCGTTTGGAGAAGAGATATTCTGTAGAAAGTAAAAAATAAGAGCTCCTAAGAAAAATCAAAGTTCTTGACAAAGAAAAAGAAACTTGTTAATATAATGTTAACTATGGGGGTTTTCATGGAAGAGTTTTTCTTCTATAGTTGATCAAAAAGAGGAGAATGATGATAAAAAAGATTTCGTTATCGTGCTGCGCGGCGCTTTTAGCAAGTACTTGCTTAATGTCGCCTTCGCTTGTTTGTGGGATGGGGGCGGCGGATGCAAAAGCTTTTTGGAAATCGAAGGCCGACAATGCTCCACAGTCTATTACAAGTCTCAACGATCTCGAATGTGTGCTCCAAGAATTTTCTAATCAACAGTACAATAATTGGCGTCGTATGAAAGATCTTTTTTGGTCTGTAAATCAACTCTGTCCTTCACCTGAAGAACAGGGTAGATATATTGACCGCTTGGTGGAGATGATTAATTCAAAAGAAAGAATTAGAGAATCGGGATGGTTTTTGGGATTGTTGAGTCTTGTTGACTCTCAAGAGGACATTTGTTTAGTTGTTTACGATTCTTTGATCAAAGCCGCTCAAGAGGAAGATAAACCCTCATTTGTTGCAAATTTTCTTGCAGATGGACGGTTTTGGAAACAGGGATCTAAATTCCACAACATTTGGAAGAGAGAGATGGATTTTCTCAGTCATTTTGATTTATCTCCTTTTTTTAAAGAAAGTGGTTCTTTTTCGTGGTTTATTAGTTCTGATGATCGTATAACACAAGAGGAGAAAGTTTCTTTACTTCGATGCACACTACAAGAAGTAGTGAGTCGCAAGGATATCTCTAAATTAAGAGAGCTTACGCATTCTCATCTCCAGTGGGAGGATGATAATGCATTATTAACGACGACAGTGATTCATGAAATGCTCCGCGGTGGACTCGATTTGGAATTAGTTTTTAGAGATATATTTCGCCATTACGACAATAAAACGTTGCTTCTTGTTCTTCCGGATATAGTAAATAGTAGCCATGCTTTCGGCACAGATTATGCTTCTAAAAATCTTAGTTATTTGTTTAGTATTAGGTGTTACGAGGGCAGTGCTCACGATTCTTTCTTTTTCCAAGAAGTAGCAAAGCATTGTATGACGCGTGATGGGCATGAGGGCTTTCTTCTTGACTTTTTGCGGTGGAATACGAAACGTGTCGTTTTAGCACCCTTCCAGCGGCCGGAGCATTTGTTGCATTGTGAAGAAGGTGATTTGTTGAAATGTTTTGACGCTTCTCTTTCCTTCTTCAGCGAATTTAGAGAAGAAATAATGCATGAAGTATTTATGGTTGTTTGGGAAAATCTTCCTTTAGAAGAATATCGGCAATATTTTGCAGCAGCCGCTTTGAATAATCCTTCTATGCCTCGTTCTATTAGGAGTTTTGCGCTTCATTGTTTGGCAGAGCGAGATTTGATGCTTTCTATTGGGTTATCTATTGATAATGAATATTCCCCACGTACATTCTTCCACCGTTTATTCAGTATTGGCAGTATGTTTGTTGGAGGGATGGACCCACATTTAGGATATCTTACAAGCAAACGGTACAGTTCTCTCACAGAAGGGGAACGTATTTTGGTATTTCGTCATACGATACAGGAAGCCGTCTCTCGCAGAGATAAAGTAGGTCTGCGGAGATTAATGGAGTTTTTTTCTGAAGGAAATATTTTTCATAAGACAAAAGATTTGTGGGCTAATCTCGATAGAAAAGATGACGCTTTGGTCGCATTTTTGATAGGGGAATGCGTTTGTCATGACGTTAATTTAGCATCGATTTTTGATTATGGAAAATCCCCCTTTTATAGTTCAGAAGATTGCAAGAGAATTTTATCATATGTTTTTGATCTTATGTTAAAGAATTATCGTTCTTTGGATGAAATTTCGTTCTTCAAAAATCTCGATGTTTTATTTTTTGATTGGAATAAGATTCCTTATGGGAACAGTCGTTATTCAGATGTTGCGAGATTGATGGGCGGTAGAGACTCTTCGGAATTTCTGCCGGCGTTCTTGCAATGGAAAGTGGCCCAATTTAGAGATAGAGGAGCACAGCATGAAGATCCAGGAATACGGTCGCTTCGTTATTTCGAGTTCTATAAGGTATGCCACCCGTTTCTCCATTTCTCTTCGGATGAGGAGGCGGCTAACTTTTTGCGTGAGATCCTTGTAGCAGCAGGTCCTTATTGCTACAACATCCCGCGTATGCAACTAAGTGAAGTCCTTTCTCAAAAAGAAAGAAATATTATGGAAGATTTCTATGGAGAGCTTCAATATCTGATAAGAAGAGACTGGAGTGTGACAAGTTCCTCTATGCATGTTTCTGGTTATGGAACAATAGTTGCACACTATAGAAATAATGATGGAAGTATTTATCGGATAGAAAGAGACTATTTCCCAATCTTCTATGAAGAAAAGATCTGGAAAAGAATTCTTCCTAAGCAGACATCTAGTCCTGCT
>JAIRMZ010000034.1 GCA_031258355.1 Holosporales bacterium | reverse complement strand
CAAGCGGCTTCTGATTGACTGAGAAAAATAACAGTATATCGCAGGAAACGCTGGGGGGGGAGAAACCAAGAAATAGGAAAATCACGTGTTCTCACTTCGTGGGGGTATGTAATGTATATTCCGCTCCGACATAACCAGCTATAATACGGAATCTCTACCTCTGAAAACCTTAAGCCGTTCCTTGCGCACTCAGCAATCCACCAGTCCTGGTTGGCACGATATCCTCTTTTTGAAGCACTAATCGCGAACCCAATACAAGTTACTCCCTCCTCTTGTAACCTGCAGAGAACCTCTGGAGCCTCGGGTTCGACCAGGACCTGCGGACAGGAAGTATCGAGAAAGGCTATCAGATCTTGAGGACTAGAGACATGAGAAGTCATCTCTACAAAAATATCCTTATGGGCCCGCTTGTTTTCTTCTGTCAGAAAGGGATGATCCGGACGCAGTAAAATATCATTAATCTCACAAAAAACCGCAACAGGCCCCTCTTTTTGGAGTTCCTTTACGATAGGCACAAGCTCATTGATCGAGTGGATGACAGGATAATGTGGGCCTAAAACAGACTTCCGTTGATTCCAGAGAAGCCCTGCGTAAAGAAGGGCAAAAATCAACCAAAGCCGTTTCGCAACACGCATTGTAAATATTTTTCCGATAATTTTCTCTTGCAGAAATCTACAGAACGAACACCAAACCCGTCGCATTTTCTCCGCAAAAGGAACCAAGAACGTGGCTTTTTTAAACAATCCGTTCCCCTCAAAACTATCCTGCCCCCTTTTTACTGCATTTCCTTCTTGCAGAATAGCAACACAGAGGGAAAGTGGCGCGTCCTGCAGGATTCGAACCTGCGACATTCGGCTTAGAAGGCCGACGCTCTATCCAACTGAGCTAAGGACGCTCCTTTGTCCGAGTACCATGTTCTTCCTTGTTTTTCAAATCTCTCTGGATTTTTCTGGGGATCTGAAGTAGAAGGAAAGAGCTTGTCGGGGAGGTTTATGCGTTGGAGCCAGTATTTCTTGCCGACATTGAAAGAAGCACCCGCCGAGGCAACGATTGTATCCCACCAATTGATGTTGCGTGCTGGGCTTGTAACCCAAACAACAGCAGGGATTTATTCTTGGCTCCCCCTTGGACTGCGGACGCTAACAAAAGTTGCCAAGATCATCTCAGAGGAGCAAGAGGCCATTGGCGCCAACCAAGTTCTTCTGTCGACCGTACAACCAGCAAAATTGTGGTTAGCCAGTGGGCGCTATAACTCTTACGGAGAGGAAATGCTGCGCTTTAAAGATCGACGAGACCACGAACTGCTCTATGGTCCCACAAACGAAGAACAAGTAACAGATATTTTTCAGCGTTTTGTAAAAAGCTATCGGCAACTTCCGCAAAATCTGTTTCAAATCCAATGGAAATTTCGTGATGAGATTCGCCCACGCTTTGGTGTGATGCGTGGGCGTGAGTTTTTGATGAAGGATGGATATTCTTTCGATATTGACAAAGCGGGAGCAGAACGGACTTACCAGGCTGTTTTTGGGTCTTATCTAAAGACCTTTCGTCGTATGGGGCTCACGCCCATCCCAGTTCGTGCAGATTCTGGCGCCATTGGAGGAGACATGAGCCACGAGTTTCAAATTCTCGCGGAGACGGGAGAAAGCCTCCTATACTACGACGCTGTTTTGGATAATTCTGAGCAGACGAAACATGAGGATTTGACATCAATCTACGCCGTTGCGGAAGAGAAATACGATCCGCGTACTTGTCCTGTGCCCGAACAACGTTTACGTCAGTCACGAGGCATTGAGGTCGGCCATGTCTTCTATTTCGGGACAAAATACACAAAATCTATGGGAGTCTCTGTAATGGGACCAGAAGGAACGCCTATTTATCCAGAAATGGGGTCCTATGGAATTGGTGTTTCGCGGTTAGTGGGAGCCATTATCGAGTCTTCTCACGACAAGAACGGAATCATTTGGCCAGAGTCTGTTGCTCCTTTCCATGTGGGATTGGTTAATTTTCAGGAGGAAGACATTTCCTGCAAGGAGATCGCTGAAACCCTATATGGGCGGTTATGCGCAGCAAATATCTCTGTCCTTTATGATGATCGGCCAGAACGTCCTGGGGTCAAATTGGCCAATATGGACTTGATAGGCCTCCCTTGGCAGATCTGGGTCGGTCCCCAAAAGGCCGCGCAAGGAAAAATCGAGCTAAAGAAGCGAAGCACAGGGAGAGTCCAAGAGCATACATCAGAGAGCTTGATGAACTTCTTCCAGCCGTTGTGACGTGCTATTCGATGCGACAGAGCGTTTCCTTGCCTGGCGCTATATCCGTGCGAAGAGACGAGAGCGCTTCATTTCCGTCGTCTCAGGTTTCGCATATCTTGGCATTGCTTTAGGCGTCGCAACACTCATCATCGTGACGGCCGTCATGAACGGCTTCAAGATCGAGTTCATGAATCGTATTGTCGGGTTCAATGGGCATCTGGCGGTCCAGGCTCCTTATGGGATCCAGGATTATACTGCCATAACGCAGCGAATCTCCTCTTGTCCTAACGTGATTCAAGTCCTCCCTATGGTCCAACGCCAGGCGATGATTACCGTAAACTCCCGCATTCTCGGTGTATTAGTGCAGGGTATGACTCCACAAGATCTGGCGACAAAACAGCCGATTCTGGATGGTCTCGTCGCAGGCTCCCTTGAAGCATTCGGACAGGAAGAAGAGGGGATCGCTACAGGATGCCTCCTGGGGAAGAAACTTGCGCAACGTCTCCATGTGCGCGTTGGAGAAAAGATTACCCTTATTGCCCCAGAGTTCTCTGAGACAGGATTCGGACTTATCCCTCGTGCGAAAACCCTGAGAGTAGAGGCCATCTTTGAAGTAGGCATGCGCGACTATGATGGGCATATCATTTTCATCCCTCTATCCTTAGCGCAACGCTTATTTCGTGCTCCAGATAGCGTCGATACCTTAGAGGTCGTCGTACAGGACCCTCTTCGTCTTGCACAAACAACGGCAGGCATTCGAGAGTGTCTTGACCCCCTGATGGAGGTAGCGGACTGGCAGCACATGAACAAGACTTTTATGGGAGCTGTTGAAGTTCAGCGCAATGTTCTCTTCCTGATTCTCTCTCTCATGGTTCTAGTGGCTAGTTTCAACATCATCTCCAGCATGGTCATGCTTGTCCGTGACAAGATGAAGGATATCGCCATCCTCAGGACATTAGGAGTCACACGCGGAAGCATTCTGCGTATTTTCTTTATGATTGGCGCTTTTATCGGAACAGTCGGCACGCTTTCTGGCCTTGGATTTGGTCTTTTGTTCACCTGGAACATCGAAGCCATTCGCAAAGGCCTGGAGCATCTTCTCAAAACAAACCTTTTCCCAGAGGAAGTGTATTTTCTCTCCACACTTCCCGCTCAATTGGATGTGAAGGATGTGACAATCACGGTTTTGACCGCTCTACTCTTTTCCTTCCTCGCCACACTTTATCCTGCTTGGAAGGCGAGCCGTTGTGAACCAGTGGAAGTGTTGCGCTACGAATAAGAAAAGGTAGATCCTATGCGTCCAGAAGAAACGCTGAAACTAGAAAAGATTTACAAGAGCTATAAAAGTGCACAAGGGTCACTTGCCGTTTTGCAGGGTGTTTCCTTAACGGTATCTCGAGGAGAGATGGTGGCCCTCCTTGGCCCTTCCGGGACTGGAAAGTCGACCCTCCTCCATATTGCTGGGCTTCTCGATCAGCCAGATACAGGAGCTCTTTATCTCCTCGGAGAATCTTGTTCTCGAGCGACGGACACTATGCGGACACAATGGCGCCGGCACCACATCGGCTTTGTCTACCAATTCCACCACTTGATGCCGGAATTAACAGCCCTTGAGAATATTGTTCTCCCTCAACGTCTTGTTGGAACATCTGTCAAAGAAGCAGAAGCGCGTGCATGGACATTGCTCGAGCAACTTGGGCTTGTACCACGCGCTCATCATTTGCCTAGCGCGCTTTCTGGAGGAGAACAGCAACGTATTGCCGTCGCTCGTGCCTTAGCAAACACACCCGCCTTACTTTTGGCTGATGAGCCTACAGGGAACCTGGATGGAAAAACTGCTCAGGCCCTGATCCAAGATCTTGTCACCTTGTCCAAAACTTGGCATTTTTCCGCCTTGATCGCCACACACAACATTGAGTTTGCGCACTGCTTGGATCGGCGCGTACAATTACAAAACGGCGTTCTCCATAACGCTTAGGGAAAGCCATGACAGATGTAGCCGCTCCCTTTCTCCACCTGCGAGCCCATTCTGCTTATTCCCTTGCTGAGGGAGCCATCAAAATTCCCGCCCTTCTGGAGCTTGCCAAACAGCACAAGATGCCGGCGATCGCCTTAACAGATCGTAACAATCTTTTTGGCGCTTTGATGTTTTCTGAAAAGGCCGTAGCAGCCGGCATTCAGCCTATCATTGGTTGCCTCCTTAATGTTGCGCATCCGGGCCTCAGAGAAGGAACGGCGCGGGCCCCAACATCCCTATTGCTGTTAGCGCAAAATGCGGAGGGCTATCGCCATCTTTCAATGCTCGTCAGTCAGGCGCATCTGCATTCGTCGCATACAGACTGGCCAGAGATTCCCGGTGCCCTTTTGGCGACGCATACCGCAGGGTTGATTGCGCTAACTTCTGGGGTTTTTGGCAGTATCGGACGCTTTTTGCTCGATAAAAATTCCACAGAAGCTAAACAATATCTCATGCACATGAAAGACCTCTTTGGGGACCGTCTTTATGTTGAAATTATGCGGCATGGTCTGAGTCAAGAACAGGCGATCGAGGAACCGATGCTCGATTTAGCTTTTTCCTTAGATATCCCGATTGTTGCAACAAATGCGGTGTTTTACGCTACACCAGACATGTTCGATGCGCATGATGCTTTGCTGTGCATCGCACAAGGCGTTGTTCTGGCAGATACCGAACGACAGACGTCTTCAGAGGCGTACTTCTTTAAATCGCAAGAAGAGATGTGCACACTTTTTGCGGATCTTCCTGAGGCCATCGCCAACACGGCAGTTATCGCGCAACGCTGCGCCTTTGCCGTTCAACCTCAAAAAACCGTCTTTCCTAAGGCTTATCGAGAATCAGAAAGGACAGAGGCCGAAATCCTGAGAGAGGTTGCCCATCAAGGCTTACAAAAAAGGCTTCAGACGGTCGATTTTCACGCTTTCCCTTCGGAGGAAGCAGGGTGTGCTCACTACGAGAAGCGTTTCGCTTATGAATTACAGGTTATTGAGCAGATGGGCTTTCCCGGTTACTTCCTGGTTGTGGCAGATTTCGTTCAATGGGCCAAGAATCAACAGATTCCTGTTGGCCCAGGACGAGGATCGGGTGCGGGATCCCTTGTTGCCTGGTCGCTAACAATTACAGATATAGATCCCATTCGCTTTTCATTGATTTTTGAGCGTTTTCTCAATCCGGAGCGTATTTCTTTGCCGGATTTTGATATCGATTTTTGCCAAGATCGCCGTGACGAAGTTATCGCGTATGTCCGCCAAAAATATGGGGAGGATCATGTTGCACAGATTATTACATTTGGCAAATTGCAGGCACGTGCGGTTCTTCGTGATGTTGGTCGTGTTCTCGGATTGCCTTATGGGTACGTCGATAAATTGTGCAAACTTGTGCCGAACAATCCAGCACATCCTGTCACGCTGACAGAAGCTATAAAACGTGAACCTGTTTTTCAGAAAGAGATAGAGGAAGATCCCCAAATCGAGCGCCTTGTCTCAATCGCGTTAAAGCTGGAGGGTCTGTATCGTCATGCCTCCACTCATGCAGCAGGTATCGTCATCTCAGATGCCCCTTTAGAAGAGGTTGTTCCTCTTTACAAAGATCCCAGATCGGACATTCCTGTTACACAATTTGACATGAAATATGTTGAAAAAACAGGATTGATTAAATTCGATTTTTTGGGCCTCAAAACGCTTACAGTTCTGCAAAAAACCGTCGATTTACTATGTACTCGAGGTATAGAACTCCGTCTTTCCGAGATTCCTTTAGATGATGCGAAGACCTTCGCCCTATTGCATCGTGTAGAGACGATTGGTGTTTTCCAATTAGAAAGTGGGGGAATGCAGGAAGTTGTCCGGAATCTTCGTCCGGATCGCTTTGAAGACCTCATCGCCTTGGTTGCCCTTTTTCGTCCAGGACCAATGGACGATATTCCGCGTTACATTGCTTGTAAGCACGGCCAAGAGGAAGTGCGCTTCCTTCACCCAAAGCTCGAACCCATTCTCTCGGCGACTTACGGAGTTATGGTTTACCAAGAACAGGTGATGCAAATCGCTCAGGCCTTAGGAAATTATACGCTTAGCCAAGCGGACCTTTTGCGCCGCGCTATGGGAAAGAAGATTCATGCCGAGATGGAGGCTCAACGGAAGCGTTTCTTGGAAGGAACGCAGGAAAATGGCGTCGAGACCTCTGTAGCAGAACAAATCTTTGCGCAAATGGCAAAATTTGCAGATTACGGTTTTAATAAGTCTCACGCCGCTCCCTACGCGCTTTTGGCTTATCAAACTGCTTTTTTGAAAGCGAACTATCCCCTGGAGTTTATGGCCACGCTTATGACTTGCGATATGGGAAACATTGATAAGTTGACCAATTATCGGCGAGAGTTGATTCGCCTTGGTGTTTCTCTGCTGCCTCCAGATATTAACCATTCAGAAGCGGCTTTTTCTGTCACAGAAGAAAAAGGGCAGCCGGCTATTCGCTATGGCCTGGCAGGGATTAAAGGAAGTGGTTGGCAAGTCATGCAGCAAGTTGTCGAGGAACGAGAAGCGCATGGACCTTTCCAAGATATTTTCGATTTTTGCGGACGGTTTGATACGCGGGTCGCGAATCGACGGGTCGTTGATGTCCTGATTTTAGGGGGAGCTTTTGATACACTGCATCCCTCTCGCCGCCTTCTCAGTGAGCACTTAGAAGATATTCTAAAACAAGTTGAACCCGATCGTCCCGTGGCGGTAGCCCATCAACAGCATTCGCTTTTTGGAGAGGAAGAACTTCGGCCTGCTTATAAACGGGAACTCCTGGAGGGACCGGATTGGCCCCCCCTTCTCCGCCTCCAAAACGAGTTTCAAGTCATTGGCTTTTATCTCTCGGCGCATCCGTTAGATACGTATCAGGACGCGCTCAAGTCCTTTGGTGGCGCTTCATTGCAAGACATGCTTACACAGAAAAAAGAACGGATGACACTTGCTTGCGTTGTCCTGGGCCTTCAAAAGCGTGTTGCCCGCTCTGGCCATCGGTATGCCTTTTTACGCTTTTCTGATGCAAGCGGTAGTGACGAATGTCTTGTCTTTTCCGAGCTTCTCGCGAAGGCCAACGATCTTTTTGAGGAGGGGAAGTGCCTACTCCTTACGTTAACTGCGAAATTCGAAAGAGAGAGTCACCGTTTAACGGCTGTTGAGGCCGAGGACTTGGACAAAGCGCTCATGACCCTTTTGCGTGGGGTGTCCTTGACCCTTTCCTCCCCTACTGCTCTTCAGGAAGTGGCGCATTATTTCGAGGAGAAAGCCCCTGGTCCAATCTCTGTTCGGATAAAGTCTATGGCGTGGGAAGAGTACACATTCCTTCTTCCAAAGAAATACACCCTCTCCTTTCAAGACCTTTCCAACTTACGCGCTCTCCCCGGGGTTCAAGAAATCACGACGGAGCTTAGGTCTTCTTAAAAGATGGAGGGAGGTGTTGATACGAAACATTTCCATCTTACGCACTTTCTCTGGACTCTAAAGACCAATAACAAGGCCTAAATTTTCTGGTGAAGAAGGTACACTGATCCCTAAATGATAAAGCCTCCTAACCCAACCCTTACAGAGATGATCGGTAAGTAAAGGCGTGAGAGAGATCGAGGGTACGCAGATGCCTGAGGCGCCAATAGTAGACACAAATTTTTCCGAGACAGAGCAGGTCC
>JAIRMZ010000007.1 GCA_031258355.1 Holosporales bacterium | reverse complement strand
CCAGGCGCCGCCTGATCTGATGATGCTCCGTGACATCAAAAGAGAATCCTAAAGTCCCCTCCCCAAGAGGGATTTCATGGACCAAGAAATGATGATGTTCTCCTCGCAAGACTCCTCCTTGCGAAGAACACTGCAGAGTACCGGTCTCTCGTGCACGTGCAGCAAGATTCCTCCCATCGCCGAACAATGCAGGCGACAGAGGTGAGGGCATTTCCAACAAAATACGTTCTGGG
This sequence comes from Holosporales bacterium, assembly GCA_031258355.1. Classification (GTDB taxonomy): domain Bacteria; phylum Pseudomonadota; class Alphaproteobacteria; order UBA3830; family JAIRMZ01; genus JAIRMZ01. The sequence continues at coordinate 3,146 of JAIRMZ010000007.1, read as the reverse complement.
CTGAGGCCCGTTGCTTCCGCATAAGCCTTGTTGCAATAGTCTAGACGGAGGTCTTTGGGACGGCGATGCCAAATAGGGAACGGAAAAACATCCAGAAAATGGCGCCAATAGGAGCACTTTTCTTCAGCTTGACGCACATTCTCCTGAAGATCTCTCTTTATCTGCTGTTGTTGCGTGATATCATACGCCCACAGACAAAGGATAGGGCGAGAGGAAAGAGAAATATACGCTCCCTGGAGATGGATTTGCTGATGAGTATGACGCATTTCCCCTTCTTGAAAGAAAGACCCTTCAGAAAAGCGTAGATCAGTCAGTTTTTTTTCGAAGAGATCCTGGTCTTCAAAAGAACAGATAACTTCTCTCAAAGAGATGTTTCCCGTGGGAAGACATCCGAAAAGGTTTCTGAAAGACGAGGAGCATTCTTGAAATTGCCCAGAGAGATCCCAAACTGCCCAAGCTTCCTTTGTGATTGTGCTGATAGATTGATACAGAGTCAGCCGCCGTCTAAGAGACAGAACATATCGCCAAAGGCATAATCCTCCTACAGTAAAGGAAAAGACGCTTCCTAGAAGGAGATATTCCGCAAGAAAACGGTCCATAAGCCTTCTCCTGGAGCTTCTCAAAGATAAAGGACGGTGTTATATTACTTAAATTTTCGTAAAAATTGAATCTTTAGAAAGAGAAGGAGACTTGTGAAGGTATTTCCCTAATTTCCTGCCCCTTTCGTTGCAGAGAGGTTTTTCAGAAACATCAAACCTAAGATTGCGAACAAAACAACGATGGCCGGACAGAAGAAAGCCATATCCGGGCCATACCAATGCCAAAGATGCCCCACCGTTGCATTGGAAATTAACATCCCAATAGCGCAAACCAAGTTGAAAACACCGAAAGCCGTCCCCTTGAGCTTTTGAGGGGAATAATCTGCCACCATCGCGTAAAACGTCCCTTGGGTGGCGCCATGATGAATGCCATAAAGGGCAACGCCAACGAGAGCCATCTCTACGGAGCACGCCTGGGACAACATTACGCAGGAAATGAGAAGCAGAGAGAACCCGAATAGTAGAACCCAGCGGCGATCAACGCTATCGGACATCTTTCCCGCAATGCGGGCCGTAGGTGTGTTAAAAAGATACATAACCAGCAGGACCAGAGAAGCGTATTTCGCTTCTAACCCAAGTGTTTGCGCCCTTAAAACCAAGAAAGATTCACTAAAGCGCACGAGCATAAACACCAGGACAATGCTCATGAATGCCCAATAGCGACGCCCAAGAAGCGCAAGTTCTGCCCGCCGAATGGGAAATCCTTTCTTCTTCCCGTCCTTGAGCCGTGAAAGATTCTTCGGCTCCTCAATACCAAAGTACAAAAGGACGATAGCGATAAAAATGGGAATCATCGTCAAGAAATACGTCATTCGAATATTACTGCCTGTTATTTGCATGATTTCGTAACAGAGAAAGGCACCCAGCGCTGACCCCACACAAGCCATACTCTGACGCAGGCCAAAGCATACCCCTTTTTGACCTTTGGGAGCACAATCAGCAATGAGAGCGTCCCTAGGGGTATCGCGCATTCCATTAGCCACACGTTCGAGTGTTTGGGCGATAGCGTACATCCAAATTCCTTGAGCCATCGCAAAGAGAGGCTTTGTAAAAGCGGCGCAAATATAGCCTCCCAAAACAAGCACCTTTCTTTTGCCCAAATAGTCGCTTAGAACGCCGGAGAACAACTTTACGATATAGGAAAGCGCTTCCGTAAAACCTCGAATATGACCGATATCGACGCTCGTCCCTCCGAGAATGCTGGTGATGAACAAAGGGGTTAAAGCCGAGATGATGACGGAAGCGGAGTTTGTCAAGAGACTGACCAACCCAAGGATCCAGATGGTCATCGGCAAAGGCCCGGAAACCTTGCTCTTAGAACGCCGGCGCCAAACCATAAAAGCTCCTGCTACCGCAACGCGATGCCCACTTCCTCTCTTTTATAGCAGGCCGTCTACAAAGAAGAAACAAGATCTACCGAAGTCGAGGGATTGTGTTCTGAAGGAAGAGGATGATATAAGAGAAAAATTTTTGTGCGACGATGAGAGGCGTTTTGGGCATAGGGAGATACGAGAACGTGTTTGTTGCCAGGCAAGAGATGGAGCCTCCTCAAGTTGAGGCCCTTCTCGGAAAGTTTTCTGAGCTTGTCACAAGTCTCGGAGGAACGGTAGCTTGTCAGGAATACTGCGGGCTACGCAACTTAGCCTATAAAATCCGCAACAATCGGAAGGGGCATTATTGTCTTCTCCATGTGGAGGTTTCGCATCAGGTGCTTAAGGAAATGGAACGCCGTATGCGATTGAGTGAGGATGTGCTGCGTTTCATGAGCGTGTCTGTAGACGCTTTTGATGAAGGGCCTTGCCCTTTGACAGTCGTACGACGGGAGAAAGAAGAGGAAAGCGAGGATCTAAAAGCTCAGAGCAAGGGAAAAGAAGAAGGGGAGAAAATTTCCGAAGAGGTTCTTCATGAATAAGAGTGCGGAGCAAGGGAATCGTCGCCCGGCTAATATTGTTAAAAAGGGGAGGCGTTGTCCTCTTTCCGGAAAAGAAGCCCCAAAGATTGATTATAAGGACGTGCGCCTGTTACAGCGCTTCATATCAGAGAGAGGGAAGATGACGCCTAGTCGGGTTACGTTTGTCTCTTCCAAGAAGCAGCGAGAACTCGCTGTGGCTATTAAACGCGCTCGCTTTCTAGCTTTGCTGCCCTACATCAATAAGTAGGGATTTTCGCGAGGCCTTTCCCTAAAGAGCCATGAGGCAGAAAAAATTTTAGATTGATTGAGCCATAAATAGTGAAATCATTTGTGTTTGATGCATTGTTCATAATTCAGTGAACGAAGGGATTTTGGTGCTAAAAAAATTACATATTGCTTTGACGGTATTTTCATATTTTATATCCTTATGATCAGTAAAGGGAATGTTACCATGAACAAAATGGCAATAGGGATGTACAGCCTTCTCTGTACTTGTTGGATGGGATGCTGCGGAGGAATGGAACCGTCAGATGATTTTGGAAAAAGGCCAGGGTCTTCTTCAGAAGTTGTTCCTCGTCAAGAAGGTGTCCTGTCAGCGCTAAGGATGAGAATAACAGAGTATAGCGATCCTACAG
>JAIRMZ010000110.1 GCA_031258355.1 Holosporales bacterium | reverse complement strand
AGGCTTTCTCGGTTTCTTCGTTAAGCGGTCCCTCAAAGGAAACGGTGTGGGTGTAGTCAGGAGTAGGGTCGAAGGCGACAAGGACCTCCGCCATGCGTCGGAGATAAGCTAAGACATTGTCCTTCGTAATTTGATGCTTCCCCGCCTTGAGAGATCGCAAGATATATCGATTCACTCCTATCCCGTAGTGACAATCATTCGGATAATTCGCAGTATTTCCCGTAATCGCTGCTACATCGTCAAAAGCATAAAGATGGATATTTGGAAAGGCTTCAATCTCGTCTAGTACATAAAGAAGCCCACCGATGTAATCCTGGAAACCACGACGTGTTCCTGTAGGATATCGTTCTTTTTGATCGTCCATATAAGCCCAAATGACCGCATAATGGGGAGGAATACAGAGATCGACTGGATTTGGTTCATGGAAGCGAAAATCTCCATTAGATGGGTAAAGCACCGTTCTGTTGTGTTGAATCTTTTGTTCACCGCTGTTAAGTCATGCGTATCTAGAAACTTCTTGAGATCTAAAAGCTCAGGCTTATTTCGTTCATAATCTGTTCGGAACTCTTCTAGATATCCCTTCTCTTTTGTGTAGGCATGGGAAGAACAAGCTCCATTAAACCAATATCCCCGTTTCTCTGGGGAAGGTGAGGGAATTATTTGAAGATAGCGGAACAAAATCTCCTCTACTTCACGAAAATATCGAAACGACGCCCATATATTATAAATACGGAAGTGTCGAAACAACATTCGTATATAAGGCACATAAAAGCTAGCGCCCTTTGCAAGTTCTACGTGAGAAAGTCTTCTTGGTGTGCAGAAAGTGTTTCCTTCGAGATTCACAATTACACGCTTCAAACAGGACGATTCTTTCAAAGTCTGCAGAAGGGTACATATCCCTCCAATCTTGCAGCTACACAATCCTAAATTCAAAGGTTCCTCAATGTCTCCAAGAGTCTTCGCTTCTTCATACGTCATGTTCATTACAAGACAATTTCCTATTGCCGTTCTTCGATCTTTCCTTCGAAAGAAATGCCGCTGAATAGTTCCTGCATATGCTCTTTCATCATTGATAAATACCGGTCTCTCTAGCGGCTGATCATGGAAGATCTGGAGAGGATCGGCCCAAAAGGTTAGGACAATGAAAAGTCCCGGAATCCCCAACACACCTCCAATGAGAATGCGGACTTGCCTCCGTATTGACCTCTTCTCGGTCAACGCTTCTTCCTTTCACTGGCCAAGAAATGGGGGGGGGAGATGCTCTTGCACACGTAAAAGGAGTAAGGAAAACGCAAGAAACATACTACATTAGACAGATAAAGAATCCCTGTCCCATATGTCAAGACAAAACACTCAACTCCTCTTTCCTCTCCCCCCCCTCCAACCTATTTAACAATCACGATTGTTCCGACTCGGTCCGGAATTGGAACCTTTCTTAGACGACCGAAAGAAGCCTCGTATCTTTCCAAAGCCTCCTTCCCAGGAGAAAAGGGGTTACTTTTGTAAGCCGCATTACACACGTGCAAAAAGATGACCCCCCCCTCTTGCAACCTAGGGTAGAAAAATTCTAGTCCTGCGTAGTAAGCCTCTTGGTCGTCAAAATCAATGGAAACAAAAGCGAATTTTTCCTGCTCCTCAAGAGCTGCGCTTTTCGGAAAGAACCCTTTGCGAAACACGAGTTTCTCTGGATGCGGACAACGTTCCTTAATCAAGGAGATGGTATCGAAAAGGGGAATTTTAGGCTGCTGAATGGCTTTAGTATCCGCCTCAAAGATATCATAGAGGTAGAGCGTTCTATCTGGGAAACAATGGTTGATCATGAAGGCAAACTCTCCGTTGCAGACCCCGGCTTCCGCTACAGGACCTGGAAGCGCGCCAATCATCTCTCGCACGAGCTCCAGCGTACGATACCGAACATAGTTCCGGTATTTCTTGTATAAATGCTGTGCTGGAGGAGACACATCATCGTAGAGCATAGCGCTAGTCCGAACCACATTCGGATTGAACATACGCGTATTATCGCCTGATAATTTGACAGCCCATCGATAAAAAAATAGGGCCCAATCAACGAAGAATACCCTCATTCCCATACACCCTTCTCCTTCAAGAAACGTAACTTCCCTGTCCCTCAAATGATGAGGGAACCATTTCCAACAAACAAGGATATCATCGCTACTCCCCCTCTTGCTAAAGAAAAAGGAGCGCGGCAACATAAATCAGTTTAGCAAGGAAGGAAACGAACGTTGGAGCGTGGTGAGCGATCTTATGCGCAAGCTCTTCTAGAAGTTGCCGAACAGAGAGGGGCTGTAAAACAAATAGCGCAAGATTTTGCATGTCTTTCTGCTGTTCTTGAGAATGTGGAAATAGAAGGCCTCTGGCGCAAAAGCCTTTCTTCTGGAGAAGAAGGGCAGCTTGCTCAGTGTTTAGTAGAAACGCTGCCATTATCTCCTCTTGTTGCCGATTTTCTTATTTTCCTGGGAGAACATCATCTCCTAATCTGTCTCGGAGATTTGGCACACCACTTTCCTTCTTTTCTTCAAGAATACACAGGGCAACGAGCTATCATTTTCTCCACGGCCAAGGACCTCTCAAAGGCTGAGCGTGAAGCAGTAACCAACTCCCTTCAGAGCCTTTTGGCCTCTGAAGAAAAACCTTGTTTTTCAACAGATCCCTCCCTGATTTCTGGATTCAAGATTCAGGTGGGCTCGCAAGTTGTGGATTTTTCTTTTAAAAAACATCTAGAGCATCTGGGGGATGTTCTTAAAGGAAAGGCAGCATGAGCGCTCAGACAGCAGAAGTGATCTCCCTCCTCAAGAAGCGTCTCTCCACGTTCACACCTTCTTTCGATGTGGCAGAGGTCGGGCGTGTAGTCTCCATAGGAGATGGAATTGCTCGTGTTCAAGGCATGGATAAGGTCCAGATGGGAGAGAAAGTAGCCTTTGCTTCCGGTTCCTATGGATTGGCCCTAAATCTCGAAGCTGATTGCGTGGGCATTATTGTTCTTGGGAGTGGAGCAAACATCGCTGAAGGAGAAGAAGTCCGTCGTACTCATACGATTATGGACGTTCCTGTGGGCGAAGCCCTTTTAGGGCGTATCGTCGATGCCTTAGGGAACCCTCTTGATGGAAAGGGGCCGATCTTAGCGAAGGATCGGCACCCTGTAGAGGCGCCTGCTCCGGGAATTATTGCACGCCAGTCGGTTTCCGAACCTGTGCAGACAGGGATTAAGGCCATTGATGCCTTAGTCCCTATTGGGCGCGGGCAACGAGAGCTGATTATTGGTGACCGCCAGACGGGAAAAACGGCGATTGCTATTGACACGATTTTGAACCAAAAAGCGGCTTTTGATACGCAAGACACCAGCAAAACGTTGTATTGTCTTTATGTGGCTATTGGACAGAAACGTTCAGACGTGGCACGTCTTGTCCAAACCTTAGAGGATGCCGGTGCTATGGCCTATACAACGGTGGTTGCCGCTACAGCCTCAGATGCGGCTCCCTTGCAATATCTGGCACCTTATGCGGGTTGCGCGATGGGAGAGTATTTCCGCGACAGAGGGAAACATGCCCTGATCGTTTATGATGACCTTTCTAAGCACGCGGTGGCCTATCGTCAGATGTCTCTTCTGCTTCGTCGTCCTCCGGGGCGTGAAGCTTATCCTGGGGACGTCTTCTACCTCCATTCTCGCCTTCTTGAACGAGCCGCAAAGATGAGCACTGAACAAGGGGGTGGTTCGCTAACAGCGCTTCCTATCATCGAGACGCAAGCCGGGGATGTATCGGCTTATATTCCCACCAACGTGATCTCTATTACGGATGGGCAGATTTTTTTAGAGACGGATTTGTTCTTCAAAGGAGTCCGTCCTGCCATTAATGTCGGCCTTTCGGTGAGTCGCGTTGGCTCTGCCGCGCAAACGAAAATCATGAAGAAAGTCGCAGGAGGCATTAAGCTGGGTCTCGCTCAATATCGAGAGATGGCAGCCTTTGCGCAATTTGCTTCGGATTTAGACGCCTCGACTAAAGATCTCCTGGCACGTGGAGAGCGACTTGTGGAGATTTTGAAACAACCTCAGTATCAACCTTTGTCCGTAGAGAAGGCGGCGATCAGCATTTTCTTGGGTGCGCATGGGTATCTCGATACCCTTGAGGTAGCGGATGTCTTGAAATTCGAGAAGGAGGTCTTTGATCGATTAGAGACGACACAAGCTACTCTCTTAGGAGAAATTCGTGCGCAGGGAGCCTTGACAGAACCCTTAGAAAAGCTTCTCCGTACCTTCCTGGATGAGGCTTTGGCCGAATTTCGGACCACAAAAAAGGCGGAAAGTATCTGATGGCGAGCCTGAAGGAATTTCGAACACGAATTGCCAGCATTCAATCTACACAGAAAATTACATCGGCCATGAAAATGGTTTCTGGCGCCAAACTTCGACGTGCAGAGGAGGCGGTGGCCAAGGCACGTCCTTATACCGAGCACTTACGACGTATTCTTGGTTATCTCCTGAATCGCGTAGGGGACCTGGAGAATCCACCCGCTCTCCTAGCAGGGCGTAAGATTGTGAAAACAGTGTTATTCATTGTATTTTCCTCGGATCGTGGTTTATGCGGAAGCTTCAATGCCAATATCGGTCGGGAGGCAAATAGAGCTATGGCCTCTTGTCGAAAGAAGGGCCTTCAAGTGCAGATCTTTTGTGTTGGGCGCAAGGCAGCTGACTCTCTAAAAGGTCAAGGCATAGAAGTGCGAGAGGTCTTCGTCGATAAATTGCATCCGCAGTTCTTGTTAAAAACAGCGCAAGAACTTACAGAAAGAATCCTTTCTTTGTTTCGGGCACAAGAGGTGGATGAAGTTCGGTTGTTGTACAATCATTTTTACTCAGCATTGAATTTCAAATTTGTCAATTATCGCTTGATTCCTGTGGAGGATGTTTTTTCGACCACAGAAGCGATACCCACCCTGCCAATCATTGAACCTTCTGAAGAAGAAGTCCTGTCCCTCCTTCTTGAACACAATCTTACGATGCAGTTGTATCAAGCCACTCTAGAGAGTTTTGCGAGTGAGCAAGGGGCCCGCGCGACCGCGATGGATAGTGCGACCCGTAATGCTGAAGATGTATGTGCCCGCTTAACTCTCCACTATAATAGAACAAGGCAGGCATTGATTACGAAGGAACTCACAGAAATCGTTTCAGGAGCAGAAGCTTTGGGTCATGGTTAAAAGCACAGAATCACAAAATAAAGGAGTTATCCTTCAAATTGTTGGGTTGGTTGTGGATATCCGATTTGTGGATAGCCTCCCCCCTATCTTGACCGCCCTTTACATAGAGCATCCTGAAGGGCGTTTAGTCTTTGAAGTGGTCCAGCATCTTGGGAATAAGATAGTGCGTGCCGTGTCAATGGGTTCGACGGACGGATTAACCCGAGGAGCGGAGGTCATTGACTCCGGCACTCAGATTGAAGTTCCGGTTGGGAAAGAAACGTTGGGACGCATCCTTAACGTGATTGGTGAACCGGTTGATGGACGTGGGCCGATCAAAGCAACAGTCAAATGTCCGATTCATCGTCCTCCTCCAACCTTTGAGGAACAAGCGACGCACGCTGAAATGCTGGTGACAGGCATCAAGGTAATCGACTTGTTGGCTCCTTACGTTAAAGGAGGAAAAATCGGTCTTCTTGGTGGGGCTGGTGTCGGAAAGACAGTGATCATCATGGAATTAATCAACTGCATCGCCAAAGCACATGGAGGATACTCTGTCTTTGCGGGTGTTGGGGAACGTACTCGCGAAGGCAACGATCTTTACAACGAGATGATGGAATCCGGTGTAATCCAAAGAGAAGGACCGGGCTCAAAAACAACTCTCGTCTATGGGCAGATGAATGAGTCTCCTGGGGCACGCGCTCGTGTGGCACTGACGGGACTGACGATTGCGGAGTACTTTCGTGATCACGAGAACCAAGATGTCCTTCTCTTCGTTGATAACATCTTTCGGTTCACTCAAGCCGGGTCAGAGGTGTCGGTCTTATTAGGACGCATTCCCTCCGCTGTGGGCTACCAACCAACACTGGCAACAGAGATGGGAGAACTGCAAGAGCGTATTACAAGCACCAACAAAGGCTCTATTACCAGTATCCAAGCAATTTTCGTGCCTGCCGATGATCTGACTGATCCTGCACCAGCAACATCCTTTGCCCACTTAGATGCGACAACGGTTCTCAGCCGACGGATCGTTGAGTTGGGTATTTATCCAGCTGTGGATCCCTTGGACTCTACCTCGAAGATTCTCGATCCGCGCATCTTGGGAGAGGAACATTATAATGTTGCTCGCTCAGTACAAACGATCTTGCAAACTTATAAATCCTTACAAGATGTCATTGCGATTCTCGGTATGGATGAGCTTTCTGAGGCCGATAAGCTGACGGTCTCGCGCGCTCGGAAGATTCAACGCTTTTTATCGCAGCCTTTTGTAACCGCCGAGGTCTTTACAGGGCAGCCTGGCGTCTTTGTCGCTCTTGAGGATACGATTGCTGGCTTCAAAGCCATTGTCGAAGGAGAGTGCGATGATATGCCAGAAATGGCCTTTTTCATGGTGGGCACTTTAGCCTCTGCACGTGAAAAAGCACGAAAGATGGCGTAACATGGCAGAAACTTTTCAAGTAACTGTCCTTTCTCCAGAGGGTGTTTTGTGGGTCGGTCCTGCGGAGCGGGTCGTTGCTCCCGGAATTGCAGGAGAATTCACCGTCTTGCCTGCGCATATCCCGATGATCAGCCTTCTAGGGAAGGGTTCTGTGCGAATTGGTCTTCCCAAGGGAGCCGCTCCTCAGACATTTGATATCACGAAGGGGGTCTGTTCTGTTCTTCCTGACGAGGTTGTTGTCTTAGCGCATTCAGAACTATCATTAAACGAAGAATGTGAGGGGGTGGTTCTATGAGTGGTTTGCTCGATGATTTTTTCTGCTGGATAGAAAGCATGATGGTCCCTGCAGGAGATACATTTGACTATGTCGGCACAGCTGATGCGATCTTGAGGGAAATCTATGCCTTCTTAGGGGTTTAGAAGAGACTAACATGTTTGGACTTCCAGGGTTCCCTGTCATCTCGGATGGCGTGCCAAGC
>JAIRMZ010000102.1 GCA_031258355.1 Holosporales bacterium | reverse complement strand
AGAAGGAAGGGGATTGATTCCCTTAAGCTCCCTTTCTTCTCTAAGCCTGGAAGCGGAATGGTGTAAGAAAAAAATCAAAAGTTCCTCTAGCTTTCTCATCAATGTAGAAATCTGCTGTGTTTCTTGAAGAAGTACTGAACGAGAGGCCTCTCTCTCCAACTTTGTAATAGATAAATGTGATCGAAGGGTTTAGTTCGTCTGAAGGCAAAAGCGTCATACGACACCTTTCCAGGAAAAAAGAAGGCTAAAAGAGCGTTATGACTCCAATAGATAGGCCTCCGTAGACTGTTTTGGGAAATCTCCAAAAAGACAACATTTTTTACTTCTAAAGACTATAGAAATCCTTAGAAAATAGGGACATAGATCCCTCTCTTAAAAAGAAAAGAAGGTCTCTTAATGCAAATAAAATTTCTTGACAAGATTCAGCACTTCCTGGGGCGCAAGGAGACCTCGTCCTCCCCCTTGTGCGAAATCAGGGCGGCCCCCTCCCCCTCCTTCCCGCAACAGGGAAAGAAGCGTGTTCAGCAAGTCCGTGGCCGCGCACTTTTCCTTGAGCCTCTCTGATACTCCGACGTAGACGCGCGTTTGATCTCCTTCCTCGGAAAGGACAATGGCGAGTCGGGGAGAAGAGCCTTTTTTCAGAGTGTCAATATGACGTCGAATATCCTGAGGCACAACGGCTGCCACTTTTTGGCAAAGAAGAACCGCCTCTCCTACCGTTTCCTCTAAAATATCTGTGGACAAGGCCTCTAAGGCCTGTTGCTGTGCACTTTCTCGGCGGAACCTTTCTCTCTCCGACAGGACCTCTGCGAGAACCATGGGAAGATTCTCTTCAGTTGTATTGAGAAGTCGAGCTCCTTCCTTCAGGGATTTTCTCATTCTCTGCACTTGCTGATAGGCAGCTTCTCCGGCAAGGGCCTCTATACGTCGGACACCAGAACCGATGCCTCCCTCAGAGAGCAAACAAAACAGCCCAAGATGCCCTGTGGAAGGGACATGCGTGCCACCACAAAGTTCTTTTGACACAAGACCCATCTGAACAACACGAACGCGATCCTGATATTTTTCGCTGAAAAGCGCTGTGGCTCCTGCCGCAAGAGCGGCCGATTTCTCCTGCTCGGAAACCACCACCGGAAGGTCCTCACGAATCCATTGATTGACGCAAGCCTCTACCTCTTCCAGCTTTTCAGAAGAGAGAGGGCCGGGCGCGTTGAAATCGAACCGTAAACGTTCTACATCGATGGAAGACCCCTTTTGGGTCACCTGCTCTCCGATAACTTGGCGTAAAGCAGCCTGTAAAAGGTGTGTCGCCGAGTGGTGTGCCGCCGTCTGCTCTCGCCGCTTCTTATCCCATCGCGCCACAACGGAATCGCCAACGGAGAAAGTGCCCGAAGTCACCTGCCCAATATGCCAAAACACCCCTTCAGCTGTTTTCTGCACATCCTGAATGCAGGCGGAGGCCTGAGCGGTTTGCAATGTCCCTCGGTCGGCCTGCTGCCCACCAGAGGTCGCGTAAAAGGGTGTGGTATCCAAGCAGAAGTAAATTTCTTCCCCTGCCTTTGCTTGTGCGACCTCCTCTGTTCCGTGCACAAGACCCAGGATAGAGGCGGTAGCCTCCTCCTTGTCGTATCCACAAAAGTGAGTAGCTGGAAGGCGTGTGGCAAGCGCCTTCAAAGCGGGGTTCTCCCTTTTATCTCCAGAGCCAGCCCACCGGGTGCGGGCTTGCTGCTCCTTCAGTGCGCTGAAAAAAGCCTCCTTATCTAGCTGCAATCTTCGATCTCGGAGAAGGGCTTCCGTTAAATCGAGAGGAAAACCGTAAGTATCGTATAATTTAAAAGCCACGGCACCAGACAACGTTCCTCCGGAGGGAAGCGCTTTTACTTCATTTTCCAAAAGGAACAAACCACGTTCCAATGTGGTACGAAAACGCTGTTCTTCCTGTTTTAAGGTTTCTTGGATCACTGTTTTTGCCAGGCGCAGCTCTGGGTAGTCTTCACCCATTTCTTGGACCAAAACGGGTACCAATTTATAGAAAAAGAGCTCACGGATGCCAAGCCCATGGCCATGCCGAATAGCGCGCCGGATGATGCGCCGGAGAACGTAGCTTCGCCCATCCGGACCTGGCATAACCCCTTCTGCACACAAGAAAGCTGCCGCGCGGAGATGGTCGGCAACAACCTTATAAGAAAAGCGATTCTGTGCGGTATCGGGGACTGTTGTGAAAGCCGCTAGTCCCTTTCGCAAAACTCGAAAAACGTCTGTGTCATAATTGTCCGTGACCCCTTGCATCACGGCGGCAATGCGCTCCAGCCCCATTCCGGTGTCGACTGATGGTTTTGGTAAGGGAACACGCAGATCTTCTGTTTGCTGATTGAACTGCATAAAAACAAGATTCCAGATCTCGACGAATCGATCTCCATCCGCCTCCGGACTTCCGGGAGGCCCTCCTGGAATTGTCGCACCATGATCGTAGAAAATTTCAGAGCAAGGCCCGCAAGGCCCCGTATCGCCCATTGCCCAAAAATTATCGCTTGTCGTAATGGGAATAGGCGTCACCCCCGCAATCTTCTGCCATAAGGCCGCAGCCTCCGTGTCTTCATGATAAATCGTGACGCAGAGGCGTTCCTTCGGCAGACGGAGTTCTTGTGTCAGGAAGGTCCAAGCAAAGCGAATCGCCTCTTCTTTAAAATAGGCGCCAAAAGAAAAGTTCCCAAGCATCTCGAAAAAGGTATGGTGTCGTGCCGTATATCCCACCTGGTCCAAGTCATTGTGCTTACCGCCCGCGCGCACACATTTCTGCGCTGTTGTTACTTGAGGGTAGGAGCGCGGCTTGACACCGGTAAAAATATCCTTGAAGGGCACCATTCCTGCGTTGGTGAAAAGCAAGGTCGGATCATTATCTGGAACAAGAGTACTCGAAGGAAGGACCTTA
>JAIRMZ010000091.1 GCA_031258355.1 Holosporales bacterium | reverse complement strand
GCCGCCAGAATTAGATATTTGGCGCGTGATCGAGCGCGCTCCCCTGCTGCAAGCTTTTTTGGAAACCCCAGAAGGAAACGACCTTCTGCAAGGATATCGCCGACTGACGCATATTCTGCAGAGCCTTCCCCAAGAGGAGGTGATACCACCACTCTCTCCCTCGCTTTTCACTGCGCCGGAACAAACGCTATATCAGGCTCTAGGTATTGTCCAACAGGCCACTTCCTCTCTGGGAGAGAGTATCACGGATTTCCAAAAGCATTTGACCCTTCTGGCCACTTTACGCTCCCCCCTTGATGCCTTCTTTGAAGGCGTCTTGGTCGCCTGTCCGGAAGCCACCCTTCGCCGCAATCGGCAAGCCCTTTTGGAGGTGGTTAGATCGTGCTATGAGCATCTCTGTGCTTTTGCGTATTTAGAAGGCTCATGACCTCTTCCTCCGTTCAAGAGATATTCTCGGCTTGGCTCATCTGGTTACAGGATGAGAAACGATATGCACCTGGAACGGTTCTTGCTTATACGCAAGACTGTCGTTCTTTCCTCAATTTCTGGCAGGTCTACCAGGGAGGGGAAGAGCTTTCCTTGGAGGCTCTTACACCACGCGATATTCGCGCTTGGCTAGCGTATCGTCTGCAGGAAGGACTAGGCGCACGCTCTAATAGCCGTGCGCTCTCCGCTTTGCGTACTTTTTATCTTTTTCTCCGACAACGATTTGGAATCGAGACCAACGCCTTTCTGCTCATCCGTAAGCCCAAGACACCAGCATTACTTCCACATCCGTTGGAAGAAGCGACTATTCAAAAGCTTCTTTCTTGTGAGATCGGGTTTCCCCACGATCCTCCTTGGGTTTTAAAAAGAGACCAGGCGCTTTACTGCCTCCTTTATGCAACCGGTTTACGCATCAGTGAGGCGCTGAGCTTAACCTGGCGGATTCTTCATGCCCCCAACACAATTTCCATTATTGGGAAAGGCAATAAGGAACGTCTTGTCCCCCTTCTTCCCATCGTGTTTCAAAAGATCCAGGACTACGCAACGCTTTGTCCTTATGCTCCGGAGCCGGAGAAGGCCTTGTTTTTGAACCTTCATGGCCGCCCTTTAAGCTCTTCCTACGTGAATGGACGTTTACGCCGCTTGCGTACGCTCTTTGGGCTCCCGTCCCACACCACGCCCCATGCTTTTCGTCACAGTTTTGCTAGTCACCTGCTCGAGGAAGGAGCTGATCTCAGAAGTGTTCAAGAACTCCTCGGACATGCCTCCCTCTCCAGCACACAGGTATACATTGATGTCGCGGATCACAAGATTCTTGATCTTTATCGAAAATCACATCCCTTGGAAAATTCTTCCTAGAAAGAGGATCCGTTAACGCTCTTTTTGGATTTTTCTGAAACGATGGCGCGATCAGAATCTCTGGAGAGGTATGCGCGGTCCTATCCTTTTCTGCTCTTGCTTTTTGTTGGCACTCTTTTCTAGACCAGGAGAAGCATTGGACCTTTCTTACCAAGATATCTGTGCTGTACGCGCATGCCGGATGGCCATTCGGCGCGCCGAAAGGGCTTATGGCATTCCGGAACATCTCTTGGAGTCTATTGCTTTGGTTGAGTCAGGACGCTGCCTTGAAGGGCAAGGCGTTTCTCCTTGGCCCTGGACGATAGCGACGAATGGCAAAGGACAATATTTTTCTACAAAACTGGAGGCCATTGCCGCAGTCAAGAAATTGCAAGCGCGAGGTGTTCGGAACATCGATGTTGGCTGCATGCAGGTCAATTTGATGCATCACCCTCATGCATTCAAATCCTTACACGAGGCTTTTGACATTTCTCGGAATGTTGCCTACGCCGCGCAGTTTCTGAGGGATTTACGAGAACAATACACCTCTTGGCACAAAGCGGTTGGTTGTTACCATTCTTGCACGGCTGCATTGCATTTTCCCTATCGGCAGCGTGTTTTCGGTACTTGGGATAAAGTCCGTCGACAGACCCCTTTGGACGGTCTTCCTCCTCGTATACCTTTTGTTTTCGCTTCAGCTTCTTCACGTTCTTCGTATGCAAAGAGGCCGTCTTCTCTTCCTTCCCGTTCTCCGGCACCAACCTTCAGTACCAAACCTATGAGTGCTTTTTACGCTAATCTTAACCGACGTAGTTCTGGAAAATTATATCAAGCAAGTCTCTGTCGAGGGCGCCTTGCACCGATGTACCGATGACGGGAAGTGCATGATGCCGACTTCTTCTTTCCTTGCTCTCTCTTTGGAGTTTCGCCAAAATACCGAAGAAGAGAGGAGAATTTCTGTGGATCCGCGGAGACTTGCAACAGCGCTGAGGTTTCTCGCTGTTGATATGGTGGAAGCGGCGCAATCGGGTCATCTTGGGATGCCTCTTGGGATGGCGGATGTGGTCACGACGTTGTGCCAGGATTTCCTCGTCTTTCAGCCACAAGATCCTTATTGGCCAGATCGAGATCGTTTGATCTTCTCTGGAGGACATGGCTCGGCGCTTCTCTACAGTCTGCTTTACCTTCTTGGATATGCACGGCCAACACTTCAGGACCTCAAGAATTTTCGTCAGTTGCATTCTCCGACAACAGGACATCCAGAGTATGGAACATTGGAAGGTGTTGAGATGACAACAGGTCCCCTTGGGCAAGGATTTGCCACAGCGGTGGGCCTTTGTGCGGCCCTCGTGCGACGTCATACACAGGATCCTAAGACGCGTCTACCTTATGTTTATGTCCTTGTTGGGGATGGAGATTTAATGGAGGGTGTGACCTGTGAGACGGCCGCATTGGCCGGGCATTTGCACCTTGGATCGCTCATTGTTCTCTTGGACGATAACGGCATCACCATCGATGGATCGACAACCTTGTCACGCAGTACGGATATTACCGCCTCCTTCCTCGCAGAAAATTGGCACGTCTGTGACGTCAAAGGCCATCAACCCGAAGACATTCATCGCGGTCTTCAAGAAGCGCTTGCGGATCCGCGGCCTTCCCTCATTCGCTGCAAGACAGAAATTGGGCACGGCTCTCCGAACAAGAAGGGAACCGCTAATATTCATGCCAATCCCTTAGGGGAAGAAGAACGTTGTCAGATGCAGAAGGCCCTTGATTGGCCCTATGCTCCCTTTGATATTCCGGTAGATGTTTTATCTGCTTGGCGTGCTCTAGCTCAGCGTTCTTCCACCATCTACCAACGTTGGCCTCTAAAACCTTCCAAAAAGCGTGTTTCTCCCGCTGTTTGGGCCGCTTTAGATTCCCTTAAGGAAGAGGCTTGGAACGCACCAATTCCTTGTGCCACGCGCTTGAGCTCTGGTCGCGCTTTAGAGGTCCTGGCCCCGCTTTGTCCCGCTTTGATGGGAGGATCGGCGGACCTAACCGTTTCCAACGGAACGCAAGCTTCCTCTATGGAGGATTTTACGGCAGAAAATCCGCAAGGGCGTTATCTGCACTATGGTGTGCGAGAGCACGGCATGGCAGCTTTTATGAATGGGTTGGCGTTGTCAGGAGATCTGATCCCCTATGGGGGCACTTTCCTCGCCTTCAGCGATTATATGCGGCCCGCCATGCGCTTGAGTGCCATTATGGGTCTGCAGGTCTTGTATATCTTTACACACGACTCTGTGGCAATAGGAGAAGATGGGCCTACCCATCAACCGATCGAGCAGCTGATGAGTTTACGTCTTATCCCAAACCTGTATGTTTTCCGCCCAGCAGATGCGATAGAGACTTACGAATCCTGGATCTGTGCTCTTAGGCGTACAGAGGGTCCTTCGGCTTTGATTCTCGGACGACAGGAAATGCCCCTCATCCGCTCTAGAAAAAATGACTTCTCCTGCCTTGTGCAACATGGAGGTTATCTCTTGGAAGAGGACGCATCGGTGCGTCAATTTACATTATTCGCGACAGGTTCTGAGGTGATTATAGCAAAAGAGGCGAAGAAAAAGCTGAATTCTCAAGGATTTAAGGGCGCCCTTGTCTCCCTCCCTTGTTGGGAACTTTTCACGCAGCAGGATCCTGATTATCAGCGTCACGTTCTCGGTGACACTTCTGTTCGTGTTAGCATTGAGGCGGGCTCTCCCATCGGGTGGGAAAGGTATGTTGGAGAGAAGGGATATGCTTTTGGCCTCTCTCAATTCGGGTTATCTGGAAAAGGGAAGGAGGTTCTCCGGTACTTCGGATTGACGTCAGAAGCCGTACAAGAAAAAGTGTGCGCTTTAATGGAGAAAAATCGATGATGCTACGTATTGCGATCAACGGATTCGGTCGCATTGGACGTCTTCTTGTGCGCGCTTTAAAAGAAGTACCGCACCCTGGTATTGAAATTGTCGCAATCAACGATGTCATTTCTTTGGAGACGGCGGCTTTTCTACTGCAACATGACTCTGTGCACGGTCCTTTCTCGGCCGAGATTCAAAAGAAAGGCGATAGAGTTTTATCTGTAGACAAAAAAGACATCGTTTTCACGGCAATTGCTCAACCAGAGGCACTTCCTTGGAAAGAACAAGCCGTAGATCTTGTGTTTGAATGCAGTGGACGCTTCACAAAGCGCACAGAGGCAGCGCGGCATCTTTCGGCAGGAGCACGTCGCGTTTTGATTTCCGCCCCCGGGCAAGAGGCGGATTACACCGTCGTTTACGGCGTCAATCACAAGGGGCTCTCTGCGCAGCATCAGATTGTTTCAAATGCTTCCTGCACAACGAATTGCTTAGCGCCTGTCGCGCGGGTTCTTCATCAGGCCTTTGGTATCGCGAAAGGGTCGATCACAACGGTTCATGCTTATACGGGGGATCAAAAGACCGTGGATACGGCGCATAAGGACCTCCGCCGCGCTCGAGCGGCAGGCTTGAGCCTTATCCCCACTTCTACAGGAGCGGCAAAAGCCGTGGGACTGGTTATTCCCGAACTTGCAGGGAAATTAGATGGGACCGCTATTCGCGTCCCTACGCCAAATGTTTCACTCGTTGATGGCGTCTTCGTTCTGCAGCAAGCGACAACGGTCGAGGCCGTGAATCATGCTTTTATCCAAGCGGCAGAAGGAGAACTACGAGGCGTCTTAGCCTTTTCTGACGCGCCTCTTGTTTCTGTCGATTTTAACCATACCTCTGTAAGCACGACGATTGATGGTCTTGGAACGCGTGTTATCGAGGGAACTCTTTGTCGCGTGATGGCTTGGTACGATAACGAGTGGGGTTTTGCCTGCCGCATGCTCGATGTCGCTGAGGCTTGGACGCAAGTAACGTCCTCCTAAAACAATTAAACCTTATCTTGAGAAGAAGTACGTTGCGTCTTCCACATTACGGCTGTGATAACTACAAGACCGAGAGATAAAAACAAAAGAAGAAGGGTCGTTAACGCGTTAATTTCTGGAGAAAGACCGAGTCGCAAGCTGGAAAAGATCACCATAGGCAGCGTGGTGGTTCCTGGACCCGCAACAAAGCTGGCGATCACAACATCGTCTAAGGACAAAGCAAAAGCAAACAGCCATCCTGTCACAACGGCAGGAGCGATCAAGGGCAAGGTGATAGTGAAAAATACCTGAAAAGGGGAAGCCCCAAGATCAAGAGCCGCTTCCTCAAGAGAGCGATCGAATTCCGCGAGTCGTGATTGGACAACAGCTGTCACATAAGCCACGGAAAGCGTGGTGTGTGCGATGATTACCGCACCACTGCCTCGACTTGTTGGCCATCCAAAGAGTTGCTGGAAGCTGACGAAGAGGAGGAGGAGAGAAAGTCCTGTAATAATATCAGGCATAACAAGAGGGGCCGCGACAAGACCGACAAAAAGTGTTTTACCTCGGAATCGTGGAAAACGAACGAGCGTAATGGCCGCTAACGTTCCGAGAATCATCGAGATGGTTGCGGAAAGGGCGGCGATCCGAAAACTGGTCAGAGCGGCACGCAGGAGGATCCTATTAGCAAAAAGCTCCTGATACCATTTGAAAGAAAATCCCTTCCAAGCCGTCACCAACTTGGCTTCATTAAAAGAAAAAAAGACAATCACCAGTAAGGGAAGATACAGGAAGGCGTATCCTAAGCTCAAAACAACCTTTAGCGTGCGGGAAGAACGGCGAATCAAGCGCGAACCTCCTTCCATCTTTGCCAAAAAGAAATGGGCAGCACAATAAAAAGAATCAATAAGATTGCTAAGGCCGAAGCAACAGGCCAAGCCATATTTGCGAAGAAATCATTCCACACGATGCGCCCAATTGTCAAAGTTTCTGCTCCTCCAAGAAGCTCTGGAATGACATATTCTCCGATAGCGGGGATAAATACGAGAATCGCCCCTCCGATCATACCGGAAAAAGAAAGGGGAAGCGTGACGGTGAAAAAAACCTTCAAGGGCCGGCATCCGAGATCGTGGGCTGCATCCAGCAACTCCTGATCAATCCGTGACAGACTCATACATAAGGGAAGAACCATGAAAGGTAGATAGGAATAGACAATGCCGAGGCACACGGCAAAAGGCGTTTGCATCAAGGTGAGCGGCTCTTCTATAAATCCCCAACGTAATAGACATCCATTAATGACACCAACCGGGCTGAGCAAAGTGATCCAAGCATAGACACGAATAAGAAAAGACGTCCAAAAGGGCAGGATGACAAGGAGCTGCAGGAGGGAACGTGCTTTTGGAGAGGAGCGCGCGATCGTATAAGCCATAGGATATCCCAACAATAGGCAACAGAAGGTCGAAAGGCCCGCGATCTGGAGAGAGGTCAAGAGACCTTTCCGATAAAGCTCGTCGTGAAAAAGCGTCCAGTAACTGCTGAAATGAAGACGAATCTGCAGGATCTCTTGCGAGAGTACAGAAAAAATATTGGTGTAAGGGGGACAAGCGAGCACCCCTTCGGAGAAGCTGATCCGCAGAAGGAGCAGACAAGGCGCTAAAAAGAAGACAACGAGCCATCCATAGGGGATAGCAGCGATCCACCTTTGTTCATGTCGCCCAAAAATATCGTAAGGTGCTTTCTTGCGGTCTTTCTGAAAAGCCTTCTTCATCCCTTCAAACTCCCGGCACCTTTTGCGCTATCCTACACGGACTGACAGTAATCTCTAGATTTCTTCATGAGAGGATTGGGGTGGTTAGTGCTCAGGCTGTCATTCTTTCTTCCAGGGGGATGTTTCAGGAAGGCGGTGTCGTGGACTTGAACAAGTTTGGAAAAATTGCTCCACAGGTTTGACAGGCATAAACGCGCTTCAGTTTCTTCATCTTCTCAAACTCCCGGCACCCTTCGCGCTATCCTACACGGATCGACGGTAATCTCCAGATTTCCCTCGTAAGGGGGAGAGGATTGGGGTGGTTAGTGCTCAGGTTGTCATTCTTTCTTCGAGGGGAGTGTCTTCTTTTGGGGAGGGGGTGTCCGTGGATTGAACAAGTGCAGAGTAGTAGCTTGTAAAAGGTATTATATTGTTTTTAAAACTCAGCAGACTGTATTTACTTAAAAAGAACTCTTAGGGAAGGACCCTAGAGTATAAAATAAGAACTGATACAGAGTAGTTCTTATCCGCTTAAACAAAGATGAGATGTTTGCTGATGAGCAGGAAAAAGCTGTCTGTATCCATATGTTTCCCAATATATTCGTATCCCTTCTCCTCATCGCTGTCACGATACCTGAAGTATATCGAACGGTTGCCCTGTTGATAGTGTTCAGGTTTAGCAGGCGTAGACGCGCTTTAACTACTTCATCCCCTGACCTCTCCTCGTGCCGCCTTTCGAAATTGATGAACCAGGGGGTGGTCTGTTGTCATAAGGTCTTCGCGCATTCCTTGCCACGCGATTTCTCCAGCATGAAGGAGGCAAACTTGGTCTGCGAGAATGCGTGCGGCATTCCAGTCATGGGTAATTGTAACCGCCGTAGCGCCTAACAATCGGACCGTCTCATGAAGCAGAAGGATAATCCGAGC
>JAIRMZ010000078.1 GCA_031258355.1 Holosporales bacterium | reverse complement strand
ACTTTAGGGTATAAAGTAACAGATACAAGCTTGGAGCGTCCCCAACGGGACCGAAACCCTTTCTCTCGCAGCTCTGTAAGGCATGTTATCCCTGTTTTCCACACATCTCTTTATGCTTTTGCCGCAACATCTACAACATCAGGAGCAATGACCTTTTTCGTTTCTTTCAACGCACGATTCCGGTCAACAAGCTCAAGAACTGCCATCGGAGCCCGATCGCCACGGCGAAAACCACAGTGCAAAACGCGTGTATACCCCCCAGAGCGGGCCTTATACCGGTCTGCCAAATGCATCACTTTTTCCGTTAAAACATCATCGCGTAATACAGAAAAAAGCGCACGGCGACGCGCTAATCCTCCCTTCTTTCCAAGAGTAATGAGCTTTTCAGCGTAAGATCGCATATCCTTCGCTTTTGCGAGGGTGGTGATAATCTGCTCATGCGTAAAGAGAGCCTTGGCAAGCCCCACAAGCAAAGCCTTCCGCTGCCCAGAAAAGCGCCCAAATTGTCGGCCTTTTATTTTGTGCCGCACGACACCCTCCTTTCACTTTAATAAAACTTGTCTCGCAAATGCTGCGCTAATCCGTCGATGTTTTCTGGAGGCCACCCAGGAATAGACATTCCTAGAGAAAGCTCCAGCTGCGCTAGGGCATCTTTGATTTCATTCAAAGACTTGCGTCCAAAATTTGGTGTCCGCAAGATCGTATTTTCCGAACATTGCACCAGGTCCCCCACATACACAATGTTCTCTCCCTTCAAGCAATTAACAACACGAGCGGAAAATTCCAATTCCTCAACATGCCGCAGCAAATTTGGATCAAAGGGAATGTCTATCGGTTCAAAATGATAAGCCGATTCCTGCCCCGTGAGCGAATTTTTCATAAACTGTTGCAACTGATCTTGCAAGATCCGTGCTGCCCGCTCAACCGCCTCTTCTGGAGAAAGCGCCCCATTCGTTTCCACTGTCAGCTCAAGCTTGTCATAATCCGTCCGATTCTCAACGCGCGCGTTATCCACTCTATAAGAAACTTTCTTAACAGGGCTAAAAATCGCATCTACCGGCAAAGTCCCAATTGCCATATCCTCGGTCCGATTCTTATCTGCTGGAACATATCCGCGTCCCGTTTCCACCGTCATCTCCATTGCGAAATGCGCTCCCGCATCAAGAGTACAAATAAGATGGTCAGGATCCAAGACGGTGACAAGTCCTTTCGTTCCAATCATGCTTGCACGCACCTCACAAGGCCCATCTGCTGAAACGGAAAGGCGCTGGATACCTGTCGTAGAAGAAACCAAAGATAGGCCTTTGATATTTAAAACGATATCCGTTACATCCTCAAGAATACCAGGAAGTACAGAAAATTCGTGTAAAGCCCCATCGATCTTAATAGAGGTGACAGCCGTCCCCGTCAGAGAAGAGAGCAGAGTACGTCTCAAGGCATTTCCCAGAGTAAGACCGAAACCCCGCTCAAGGGGCTCGACAACAAAAGTCACAATCCTTTTCTGCTTTCCGCTGTCCTTAGTATGAATCTTGTATGGCTTGATTAAATTCTGCCATTGCTTGCGTTCCGCTTGCGTACTTTCCTGCAATTTCGACCTCCTTAAACACGCCGCCGCTTCGGAGGGCGACACCCATTATGAGGAATCGGCGTAACATCCCGAATAGAATTGATGATAAAACCTACCGCCTGAAGGCTTCTGAGCGCCGATTCTCGCCCAGATCCCGGTCCTTTGATCTCCACATCCAATGTTTTGATCCCAAACTCCAATGCCTTCGCTCCCACCTGCTCCGCGGCAATCTGCGCTGCATAAGGCGTAGACTTGCGTGCCCCTTTAAATCCAGAACTTCCTGCCGTCGACCAAGCCATCGTATTGCCTTGAGGGTCCGTAATCGTAATAAGGGTGTTGTTGAAGGTCGCATAGATCCGTGCTACCCCGGCAATCACAGCAAATCGCCGATCCCGCTTCTTCACGCGTGTTGCTTTATACGCCATACAACCCTTCTACTTCGTCGCTTTTTTCTTGCCTGCAATCGCAATCGCTCGACCGCGACGTGTGCGCGCATTTGTATGCGTCCTCTGTCCTCGCACCGGAAGACGTTTACGATGACGAAGACCACGATAACATCCTAAATCCATCAAGCGCTTAATATTCATCGCCACAATACGCCGCAAATCTCCTTCCACTTGAATACCCCTATCCAAGACTTCGCGAATCCTGAGTAACTCTTCCTCGGAAAGCTCAAAGACGCGACGCGTTTCAGAGATGTTTGCTTCTATGCAAATCTTTTTCGCCAACGTTGGTCCTATGCCATAAATGTAGCGTAGGGCAATTTCTACACGTTTCTTTTCTGGAAGATTAACTCCCGCTATGCGCGCCACGATCCCTCTCCTTGGTTATTGCCCATATTCAAAAACTCTCAACAGCTTCTTTGACAGCTGCCGCAATAGATGCTTTATCCTTGGATCCGTCTACGGTCTTTAGCATATCTTTCTTTTGATAAAAATCGATAACCGGTGCTGTCTCATTGTTATATTGTTCTATTCTTTTCTGGACGGTCTCTTCTGTATCGTCTTGGCGTCGTACATACTTTTCGCTTCCGCAGAAATGACATTTAAATGTACCATCATCCTTCAAAGATCCAATCGTTTCACAAGAAGCACAGGACACACGACTTAAAATACGCTTTTTCAAAATAATGGGATCCACCTCAAAGTATAGAGCACCCAATTTTACTTTTCTACTCATCTCTCCCCATTTAAGAAAAGCTTCCAGAACTTGTGCCTGTTCGGTCATTCTCTCCTTTTTGAGCGATACCTCTAACGCTTGCGCTTTCTTGATCATTTCTTCTTTCTGGAAAAAAGCTTCCATTGCCTGTACTAGCCCGCCCATTTTTTCTGCCTTGAGAAAAGCCTCTATCGCTTGCGCTTGTTCAGGCATTCCCTCTTTTTCAAGAGAAACCTTCAACACCTGCGCTCGTTTAACCCATTCCTTATCCACAAAACGACTTTTCAGATGGTACGCTCGATAGGCCATTTCCCATCTCTTGAGAAAGGTTTCAAGTTTTTGCGATTGTTCAGCCGTTTCTTTTCCTTCGAGAAAAGCCTCAAGAGCCGGCTTCTGCTCAGCCATTCCCTCTTCATTGAGGAATGTTTCCAGTTCTCGTTCTTGCGGGGTCTTTTTTTCATTCTTACGAAAAGACTCCAGTG
>JAIRMZ010000094.1 GCA_031258355.1 Holosporales bacterium | reverse complement strand
CTTTTTGACACAAAGCCTCCGCCATACACAAGCCATCCTGAAACGATTGATGCGTCCATAGATAGTCCCACTTTCCAAATCGCCCGATAGGAAATATACCCACAGTAGAGAAGTAGTTCAAAATAATCAAGCGATTTTTATCTATCGCATGATCGAAAATAACATTTGCATACTTTTCATATCTAATATTCGTAACGTGCAAATCTTTTTTACTAAAAAGACCTATTTGCACAAGTTGTGCGACAGTTCTATCGAAAATCATATTCGGATCTGGTGTTTTTTCTCTGTTTGAGAAAAATACTTCTGCTTGCAGGGCGCTACAGCCCTTAGGTACATTATCTTGAGCTTTCAAGTTAGGAGAATAGACGCGTGCCGCCAGAATCTCCTCATCGTAGATATAGAACCATAAATCTTGCGCCACATCGGGCCTATTGAAGCCAAGCGATACCTGAAATCCGCTCGTATACTGGAGGGTTTCTGCCGCAAGGCATACTTCGTGTGGAGCGCCTTCTATTAGCCGTCCCATTTCCGGCAGAGGGAGGGAGGAGAGGAGGAGGTCATATTCCGTCTGCGTTGCGTCTTCGAAAAAAAGGCGTTTCTCGCAAGGAGCAATCCGAACGACTTTCTTATTAAATTGGATGTCTAGATCACGCCGAGGAACGTCGAAAATACTCCGAAACCCTCCTTTGAGGGGATAATTCATGTGCGTGGTATAATAAAAGTTCTGTTTTTGCTCCTCGAATGCCCCTCGTAACATTTCTTCAAGGGATAGGGTCACCATACGTTCTCCGATCCATTGGATGCCGAGTTCGTGCGGTTCTTTCCTCCAGTACTTTCTGGTATAAGCAAAGGCAAAATGACGTGCGAAGGTTTCACCATAGGCTCCGACCAGCCATTCTGCATAGTTTTTAGGGGAACCCTTGCACGGCCGTTGCACGAAGTCGGTGAGGATACGGACTTTCTCTTCGCAAGAAAGAGGAAAGAGGTTGTGCTGAGCCGGATTCTTGAGCCAGGTTCCTTTGTAATAGTTCCGTGCGACCGGTATGTGTGGAAACAGCGGAGAGGAGTCGTTAAATAAAGTCCAGAGCTCAGGACTGAGGGAATGGGCGAAATGCACAAACCGATCAAAGCGGAATCCTTCCAAGGTAAAAGAGTTGCAAAGGCCGCCCCAATCCGAGTCCTTTTCATAAAGGACTGGAGAAAGCCCTTTGCGTTTAAACCCATACCCTGCTGCGATGCCAGAAGGGCCGCTCCCCAAAATTACGATGCGCATTTTTTCTCCTCGATTTTGGGCCGGATTGTAGAATGCTTAGGGGAGGAACGCGAGGGCGGACGCGCCAAGGAGCCACGAAAGGACCAAGGACGTTCGCCAACAGCTTCGCGAACTGAGAAGAAAAGCATTTTTCCTTTTCGAAAATAGCCATAGCCTCCGAGACCTGCCATGATCTGAGTTCTTGTCAGAGTTGCCTCTGGAAAACGCCCAGAAAGATCGATATGGCACTCTCCGGAACGAGAAGGAGAGGGACCAGTGTAGGCTTCCTCTGTGATCAAGAGTGTGGGTTGTCCTGGATTTTTGATGCTCCATAATCCCGAGGTCAAGGCCCCTTTCTTTGGCAGAGGTGCTGTATAGCCCCATTCTTGGCCCCATACTTTTTGAGCAGATCGCGCATGGTTACGCGCCGTGACGAAGGCGCCTTGCGCTGTACGCACTCCAACACAAGTTGCCGCCAGATCGATCATGAAGTCGGGACACGGTGTCAAGATGTAGAAAGCTAAAGCGCTTCCCATCGGCAGCAGTCCCCAAAATCGCCAGCGCCGACGCCATAACACCATCCATAGTGCTCCCAAAACCCCGAGACTGAGCACAAATGTTGTGGGTGGGGGAATCACCAGGTGCGCTCCAGGCCAATGCGCGACGATCTCGGTAATGCGTTCCAGTCCTTTAAGGCCCCATCCCATCAGGCGAAGGAAAGGACCCTCTCCGCCTAAAGGCAAAAAGATCAGTGCCCCAACGGCGCAAGGCATAATCCAAAATCCCGTCAAAGGAACAGCGAGTATATTGGCGGGAATGCCCATCAGGCTCCCTTGCCGAAAGGTGTAAGCCGAAAAAGGTGTTGTCGCGAGGGAAGCGATGAGACTCGTCAGGCATAAACCTCCGAGATATCTCAGCCCCTTACGCGCAAAAACAACGGTCGGATTGCCGCGCTCATAAACAGCGATCAGGGCGATCACGGCGGAAAAGGACATCTGGAAGCTTGGGGTGATGAGGACCTCCGGGGTGAAGAGCAGGATGAGGGTTGCCGCTAGTGCGACGGAAGACATGGAGAACGCGACACGGTCCCAGAGAACAGCCAACATAATAAGGGTATGCATCAGGAAAGCACGCAAGGAGGAAGTACTTGCTCCAGATAACCCGAGGTACCCCAAAGTGCCAAGCCAAGAAGCTATAGCAGCTCCCTTTTTGGCCTGAGGGCGAAAAGCGAAAAAGGGGATACAGCAAAAGAGGCTTCGAAAGAGCAAAAAGAACACACCTCCCACTAAGGTCATATGAAGACCAGAGATGGCGAGGATGTGGGCTGTTCCAGAATCGGAAAAGGCTTGTCGAACCGCAGGAGGAATGGCAGATTTCTCTCCGATTATCAAAGCGCTTGCAATAGCTGCCTCGCAGGGTGGGAGAAAGCTTGTAATGCGTTGACGAACGACAAACCGGGCTGCCTCTCCCCAAGAAAAGATGTGAGAGAGACGAGTTGTCGCAGGCGCCTCCTTCCGTACAACAGGGGGTTCTGTCAAGAATCCTCTTGCAGAAAGGCCTTGGAAAAACGCATGCCGACGAAAATCAAAACTGGCCGGTGTGAGGGGCGGCTGAATAGGAAGGAGAGTCGCGCACCCACGTACGAGGGTTCCAGGCTTGATGCCCGCCAAGAAAGGGAACATCTTCGGTCCTTTGCCAGTTAAAATAACTTTCTGAAGAGGGGGGAGAGCGCGGGATGTCAGGAAATGAATGGGAGCAAGCGTGAGGCGAAGGCCTTGTGGTGTTGTTTCTGCCAGGCGAACCTCTCCTTCGAAGGCCAAATGAGGAAACGATCTGTAGAGGAGCGTCGTCTGGAGCCAAGCCGTTCGGGCAGCAGCCAGGCTGAATCCACAAAACCCCCACATTATTCCTATCAAGAAAAAGTAATAGAGCGGGTGCTGTTCTCTAAAGTGTCTTCGTTTTGTCAGAAAAAGGACTGTGAGGAGGCCTAGGAGCCCCCAACTTACTTCCAGAGAGGGTTCTTGAGGAAGGGCGAAGTAGAGAGCAATCCCAATACCGAGAGCAACGGGAATCCAAAGGCGCCACCGAGGAAACTCTTCTAAAAGGGAAGTGGTTCCTCTTTCCTTGAGAGACTTGATCCAGGCTGTTGCAGGCATTGCAGT
>JAIRMZ010000084.1 GCA_031258355.1 Holosporales bacterium | reverse complement strand
AGTTCATGTCTGTCGTCACGCGTTTTGCTCCTTCTCCGACGGGATCCCTGCACTTAGGTTCGGCGCGGACAGCCCTCTTTAATTGGCTTTTTGCGCGTCACCATAACGGAACCTTCCTGCTCCGGATTGAGGATACCGATCGAGCGCGTTCCACGGAAGCGTCGATTCAGGCGATTTTCTCCGGATTGCGGTGGTTGGCGTTGGACTGGGATCAGGAGGTTGTGTTCCAGTTTTCGCGCTCAGCGCTTCATGCCGTGGCCGCTCGACGCTTGGTTACGGAGGGGAAGGCCTATTATTGCTACGCAACGCCGGAAGAACTGACGCATATGCGTGCAGAGGCGAAAGCCCAGGGGCTTCCTCCTCGATACAACGGCTTATGGCGCGATCGC
The DNA here is from genome assembly GCA_031258355.1 of Holosporales bacterium. Classification (GTDB taxonomy): domain Bacteria; phylum Pseudomonadota; class Alphaproteobacteria; order UBA3830; family JAIRMZ01; genus JAIRMZ01. Next base: position 4,442 of record JAIRMZ010000084.1, on the reverse strand, counting down.
GATCCGGCTTCTGCCCCTCAGGGGGTTGCACCTGTCATTCGATTAAAAGTCCCTCAAGAAGGGGAGACGCAAATCCATGATCTTGTTCAAGGGCCGGTTACGGTACGGAATGATCAGCTCGACGATATGGTCCTGCTGCGTAGCGATGGGACTCCGACCTACATGCTTTCGGTCGTTGTGGATGATCACGACGCGGGCATTACGCATGTTATTCGAGGAGATGACCATCTCACCAATACCTTTCGCCAATTTCAGCTCTACACCGCCTTGGGATGGACGGTACCGCAATTTGCACATATCCCGCTGATTCACGGGGCGGATGGGGCAAAGCTCTCAAAGCGTCACGGGGCGGTAAGCGTGGATTCTTACAAAGACCTCGGGTATCTCCCTGAGGCGGTGAGTAATTGCCTCCTTCGTCTTGGGTGGGGGCACGGCGACGATGAAATGATCACACGCGCCCAGGCAATAGCCTGGTTTGATCTCGATCATATTGGGAAGGCTCCTGCCCGCTTCGAGCTTGCGCGTCTTGATCACTTGAATGCGCACTACATGCGGACTCTTCCGGAAAAGGAGCTCCTTTCGCATCTCCTCCCCTTTTTGCCTACACCTCTCACAGAAACACAGCAATCACGCTTGCAGCGTGGATTCTCGAGCCTCAAGCAGCGCGCCAAGACACTTGTCGCTCTCGCGGAGAGCGCGAAACCCTATCTTCAAGACGCGCCTCTTACCTATTCCGAGGAGGCGCAGAAAGTATTACAAGCTCCTGAGTCTCGTGCGCCTTTGGCGGCAGTCTTGGTGCTTTTGGAGAAAGAAAAATGGACACCAGAGTCCTTGGAAACAGGGTTGCACCATTTGGCAGAAATCCGAGGGGAGGGATTTGGAAGAATCGTGCAGCCTTTACGTTGGGCGCTAACCGGGTGTAAAGTTTCCCCAGGGATTTTCGAGGTTTTGGAGATACTAGGACGTGAAGAAACGCTAGCGCGTCTCCGAACGGTTTGCGAAGGAGGAAAGGGCCATGGATGAAGTCACGATGCGTCTAGAAGAGATACCCCCTCCTGTGCATTTTGCAAACCTCGATATCCAAGCTGCCAATGATGATAATGAACCGGCAGGATCGCGTTTCAAAAAAAGTGGGATAATCCTTTGTTGGGTTTTGTCCGTCCTTGGAGGACTCTACCTCATTACCTGGCTTGTAACGGCCTGAGGGAGGGGGTTCCTTGTCTTGGCTCACGGACATCTTCTTTTATGTTGTCCCTTTTCTATTGATTTTTACGCTTGTGGTGTTTGTCCACGAGCTGGGGCATTTCTGGGCCGCTCGTCGAAATGGCTTTCCTGTACAGTCCTTTGCCCTTGGTTTTGGACGAGAGATTTGGGGGCGGACCGACGCGCAAGGGACACGATGGCGTGTAAATTTAGTGCCGTTTGGGGGGTACATTTTGATGCCGGGCCTTGATGATGAGGATGAGGGCCGCCCTTCAGGGGGTGTTTTTAACAAACCTCCAGAGCAGCGCTTTTGGGTGAGTGTTGCTGGTCCCTTGGGCAATTACCTCTTAGCGTTTCTCCTCTTGAGTGGTGTTTATATTGCGGTGGGGCGTCCTGATTCCTCTTTGAGGGTTAGCGGAACCTTGGCAGATTCTCCTGCAGCGAAAGTGGATATTCTTTCTGGAGATATGATTACGCAAATCGATGATATGCCCGTTCTCACCTTCTCAGAGTTGCGCCAAGCCCTCGAGAAAAGCCAGCCTGGTGCAGAAATCACCGTACATATCAAGCGTCAAGAGCAAGAACTAGAGAAGCATCTTATTCCTGCTTATACCGAGAAGAAGAATTTTTTAGGACGCACGGTTCGAAATTTTTCTCTTGGAGTTTTTCTCGCAGAAGGCGACCTTCGACCGCTCTCTTTCCCTAAAGCTTTATGGTATGGACTCCAAGATGTTGGGTATTTGTCTTGGGGAATGGCGACCTCCTTAGGCAGGATTTTTACTGGAGAGCAATCCCTAGGGTCCCTTGGGGGCCCTGTCCGTATTGCGGAGATGGCGGGAGAAGTCTCTAAATCTGGAAGTTTCGCCAGTATCCTTTTATTCATTGTGAGTTTATCGATCAACTTGGGTCTCGTGAACCTCTTTCCTCTTCCTGGGTTGGATGGCGGAACAGCATTGTTCTGCCTTTTCGAAAAATTATTAAGGCGTCCTGTAAGTAGGCGCGTACGAGAAGTTGTTGGCTATAGCGGATTCGTGGTTTTGGGTACGCTAATGCTCTTTACTCTTGGGAACGACCTTGTACGTCTTCCGGCCTTACAAAAATTCCGTGCTTTTTTAGGGATGTAGAGTTTCCCTTCATGAAGCCGCTATCTGGAGTGCTTTCTTCAAGCAATCCTCTTTGTCGGGTTGACCACAATGTTCTGCCCACCAGACACGGGTCTTCTCAAGGATCTCTCCTATAGCGCGCCCTTGAGGGAGTCCTGTCTCCAAAAGAAGGGCGCCACTTAGAGGAAAAGAGGGGAAGGAGGCCCTTGCTGCCTCCGTAAGAAGGTCCTGTGCCTCCCTTTCTGACAGGCGGCGTTCCTGCACAGCGCGGACAATATCGATGGCAAAACAGTGTACACAATCCTCTTGAGGAACCTCCCGCAGAAGGAAAGGCATCCATTCTTTCTTCTTTTGGAGGGCGTAGGTGCGGCGTGTACTAAAGAGGACGAAGCGTTGCTTTTCTGCTCGGGAAAAACGCAAGCGTTGGCTGACTCCTTGACAGGCCGTTCCTGAAGATATCCAAAACCCGAGGCGAAGGATCGGATCTTGTAAGAGGGGATGCGTCCAGAGAGTAGGGGCCACGAGTTGAGGAAAAGTGATACCGAGAAGAGGGGCCAGAATGCGACGCATGAACCATAAACTTTCGCCAAAATGGGGAAGGACGAGAATGCCCTGCAGCTCCTTCCAGAGACGCTCTCCAGAGAGATTGTTGAGAAGAGGGGCCAATCTCTCGAGGAGGGAGATCAGAGAGGGTTCTGGCTTTTCTTTCCCAAAGCGTGCCCAGAAACGGAAATAGCGCAAAATCCGCAGATAGTCTTCTTGAATGCGTGTTTGGGGATGCCCAATGAAGCGGATACGCCCTTCCTCAAGATCCTTCTGCCCTTCGAAAAAATCATAAAGATGCCCTTCTTCATCGCAGGAGAGAGCATTGATCGTAAAATCGCGTCGTGCGGCGTCTTCCAACCATGAAGTTGTGAACTCTACGGAGGCATGCCGACCATTTGTGCGAATATCTCGACGCAGAGTCGTGATCTCAAATATCTCTTCTGTAGGCGCTCGTACGGTAATTGTACCAAACGAGATTCCCGTGGGGAAAGCCTTCCACCCCATCTGCTCGACCCAACTCAAGACAGCGTTGGGAAGGGCGGGAGTGCAAAAATCAATATCATGCGACGGAAGGCCTAGGAGGCAATCGCGGACCGCCCCTCCGACGATGCGTAACGAACTTCCTTTCTCGCGAAATTGCTGCATCAAGGAGCGCGTCGTTTCTGTAAGGAGAGGGGTCGTCTTTTCTATGGGGCGCTTTTCTCTCAAAGGCTTGCACTGTAATTATGCCAAATGAGACGCTTGTGGGGAAGGGTCATGCTGCTGTAGATTTATGTATTGTTTTTGTAAGGAGAGAGGGAGGACGGCCCTTTGGGGGGCTCCATAATCATGCCAAACTACAGGTTTTACTCAATCTTTATTCATGGAATGTTCTCTTTTCCGCATTATTATCTTGAGCAAAGAAAAATTCTTATGACTTTGTAAAGTAAGAGAAAACATGTATTTTGCGAGATTCCTCCTATTTTATCTTTCCTGGGGAGGTTTTCTTTTTCTTCCCACCACGCAGCGGGTCAATCTAGAGGAAAGGCGGCAATACCAGGACAAAATCACGTTTAGTTCGGCGTATTTCGAGAAGACTTATACAAATGAGCAGCTCGCTCACTTTCCCTTAGATCTCATGAGAGCGGAAGCCCGTCTGGAACAGCGTCTTGTAGGAGGCCGATCTCTCATTTGGTGGGAGCGTTTATGCTATTTTGGTTACGAATCATTTGTGGTAATGAATTTTCAAATTAATGTCTTGAAGCTTATCTACCACGAGATAGGGCATGCTTTAAGGTGGAGAGCCTTTGGAGAAAGGAATACTTATACACTTAAGATTGGATCAGAGAGGACAGGGGGAAGCAATTTTTTTGCATATTTTGTTCGTAAAATTCTCCAGCCTATGGAGGATGGAGCGACGGGGTACTCCCAAGAGGAGTACTCTGAGTTTAGGGAGCGCATAACTAAGGAAACAGCAGGACCGCTGTTGATACTTTCTGCTGGTGGGCTTAACAACGAGGTGTACCTTTCCGAGAAGGAAACAGAAATGCTTCATGAGAATGGCGAACTTCATAGAGGAATTACCCTATCAGAAAAGAATGCAATTTATGG
>JAIRMZ010000081.1 GCA_031258355.1 Holosporales bacterium | reverse complement strand
GAGCGATACTCTCCCACTTTCGCAAACCATGCGCAATGAATCACCGTATCCACTTCCTGATAAGCCTCTTTCCACCACGCACTGCTTTCTGCAAACAGATCCTCTGTCAGAATCGTCTCTACAGATAATCCTTGTTCCTCAAAAAACTTTTCTTTCCCAGGACGGATAACGGCACGAACGCGCTTCCCCCGGGCGCATAACGCCTTCACGAGATGCCGTCCGACAAATCCCGTTCCTCCCGTTACGAACAGACAATCACTAGCCACTCTGCTCCTCACTTCCCAATATTTTCAAAAGACGGGAAGTATGCTTTAGCCTAGCAACTTTTTCAACTGAGCATTTACAATTTGAGGATTCGCCCGACCATGAGAAGCTTTCATGACCTGACCGACGAAATACCCGAACAGCTGTTCTTTCCCCGCTTTATAAGCAGCAACCTGCGCCGTTTCTTTGGCCAAAACCTCAAGAACAAGCGCCTCGATCGTCGCAATGTCCGTGACTTGTGCCCATCCACGACGCGTGACGATTTCCATAGGATCTCCCTCTTCCGTCTCCAACAAAGCAAAGACATCCTTAGCTATTTTCCCAGAAATCGTTTCTTGCAGGATGAGATGAATGAGTTTCGCCAGACGGGTGGGCGTAATTGGCGTCGAAGAAATAGAGAGACCTGTGCGATTTAGGTGCGAGAAAAAGTCTCCCAATACCCAATTGGCTGCGATTTTTGCTTCATGAGAGGTTAGTTCTCGATGATTGTTGCCTTTTAGCAAGGCTTCAAGGGTCTCTTCATAGTATGCTGCGAATTCCGGTTCAGAGATGAGGAGATCGGCGTCATAGGCAGAAAGACCAAATGTTGTCCTCAACCGCTTCTTTTTAGCATCAGGAAGCTCTGGCAAGGCCGCCTGCACCTGAGCAATATGTGCCGCTTCTAGACGCAAGGGTGGCAGATCGGGATCTGGAAAGTAGCGATAATCCTGCGCTTCCTCTTTATTGCGCATCGTTCGTGTCTCTCCTGTTTGTGCATCAAAGAGACGCGTCTCCATCTCAACGGGTTGCCCAGCCACAAGAAGCGCGGTCTGACGAGCAATCTCAAAGGTAATCGCTTGCGCTATAAAACGTAGGGAATTGACGTTTTTCACCTCAACCCGCGTACCCAACGGCGTTCCCGGCTGATGTAATGAGATGTTTACATCAGCACGCAAGCTTCCTTCCTCCATATTGCCGTCGCAAGTTCCAAGATATCGCAAGGTCCTACGGAGTTTCTTCAGAAAGGCCACCGTTTCTTCTGCATTACGCAAGTCCGGCTTAGTCACGATCTCCATCAATGCCACCCCAGCACGATTCAAATCGATATAAGTTTTATGCGGATCTAAATCATGCACACTTTTTCCCGCATCTTGCTCAAGGTGTAAACGCTCGATTCCGATACGTCGCACTTCCCCTATTTCCGTTTCGATCTCCATCCATCCCTCTCCGACAATAGGATGCTGGTACTGCGAGATCTGATAGCCCGCCGGAAGGTCAGGATAAAAATAGTGTTTTCGCTCAAAGGTAGAAACGAGCATAATCTGCGCATTCAGCCCTAACCCCGTTTTGATCGCTTGATCGACACAAAAACGGTTGAGAACCGGTAACATGCCGGGAAAGGCGGCATCAACAAAGGAGACCTGTGTGTTGGGCTTGGCGCCAAACGTTGTCGGAACAGAAGAAAACAGTTTTGTCTGTGCTATCACCTGCGCATGCACTTCTAACCCAATTACGCTTTCCCAGACGTCTTTCATGCCTCCTCCTTCCAATAAGGAAACTGCGCACAATCCTCAAGTACCGCTGCGGCCCTAAACAAACGTCCTTCCTGGAAAGGAGGCGCAATGAGCTGCAAACCTAAAGGCGTCTCCTCTGCTGTCAGTCCTGCAGGAACAGAGATTGCCGGAAGACCAGCGAGATTGACGGTTACGGTCAAAACATCGTTAAGATACATAGTCACCGGATCGTGCGGCACCTCTTCTAAGGCGAATGGCCCTGTAGGCACCGTCGGTGTGAGCAAAAGGTCTACCTGCTTAAAGGCGTCCAGAAACTCCTGACGAATCAAGGCCTGGGTCTTTCGTGCTTTGAGGTAATAAGCTTCATAATGCCCTGCTGAAAGAACGTAGGTTCCTATGAGGATACGGCGCTTGACTTCGGCGCCAAATCCCTCCGTACGCGATTTCTCATAGAGATCGAGCAACCCCTCTGCAGCCACTCTTGTGGTATATCGTACGCCATCAAATCGCGCGAGATTGGAGGAAGCCTCTGCCGGATTCACGATATAATATGCAGGCAAGGCGTAAGGCGTGGAGGGGAGGGTCACTTCGACAATCTCCGCACCTGCTTCGCGTAGCCAACACGCTCCTCTCTCCCACAAATCACGCACCTCTTGTGCCAACCCTTCGAGGGCGTATTCTTTAGGGAGGCCAATGCGCCAGCCTTGGACTGAGGCTCCAATTTCTTTTTCAAAGGGAGGAACCTCTACAGCGGCCGAAGTCGAGTCTTTGGGATCATAACCGCTGATCACTTCCAGAAGGATAGCGGCATCACGCACCGTCTTTGTCATGGGGCCCGCTTGATCAAGGGAAGAGGCTAAGGGCACAATTCCCCAGCGCGAACACCGGCCATAAGTCGGCTTCAATCCAGTAATACCGCAAAATGCTGCGGGTTGCCGAATGGATCCCCCTGTATCCGTTCCCATTGCGCCTAAGCAAAGGTGTGCGGCCACCGCTGCTGCAGATCCTCCAGAAGATCCACCAGGAGTAAGAGGGGCCGAACAACTGGCTTTTTTCCAAGGATTCACGACAGGGCCGAAAGCGCTGGTGATATTGGAGGATCCCATCGCAAACTCGTCCATGTTCGTTTTTCCTAAAAACAAGGCCCCTGCCTCTCGCAATTTTTGCGTAACCGTCGATTCGTAAGGTGGAATAAATTTTTCCAAGATGCGAGATCCTGCTGTTGTTCGTATTCCTTTTGTGCAAAAAGCATCTTTGATCGCTAGGGGAATGCCCTCAAGACCTCGAGGAGCTCCTTTCTTCCAATGGCGATCGGCTTCTTCTGCAGCCTTCTGCGCCTCTTCTAGACAAAAAGTCAGGAAAGCATTGTGCTGAGAGGTGGTACAGCGTGTCGCACAGGCCTCTAAAAGTTCTCGTGCAGAGAACGCCCCGTATCGCAATCCTTCGCGTGCTTCTGCAATCGTTTTATGGGCCAATGTTGCCACGTTTCTTTACTCTTATCTGTTCAAGGCCGATGCTACCAAAAACCTCCCCCTGGACCAACAAGGGACCAACAATCCATCCCCCCTCATTGCACATTGTGCTAAGGAAGAAGAGTGGATCCTTTTACACATGTCGCCTTCGGTGCGGTTACGGCATCTTTCCTTCCGTTCGCGAGAAAGCACCGCTCGGCTTGGGTTTTGGCCAGTATTGCCGCGGTCTTTCCAGATTTAGATCTTTTAATCCCCTATCGAGGAGGTCCTATTGAGAAACAGGCATTGCACCGATTTTTCACCCACACTTTACTTCTTCTTCCTTTTGAGGCCCTGCTCCTTTCTTGGGCGTTTCGCTATCTCTTACGGAACGAAACCTTGGATAAAGTCCAAAGATACGCTCTTGCCCTCCTAGGTCTTCTCTCTCATGTTTTCCTGGACTTTTTAACCAGTGGAGGGCTGCCCTTCCTCTGGCCATTGACAACCCATCGATTTGCGCTGGATATCCTTCCCATCGTTGATCCTCTCTTTTCTTTCTTATTATTTTTCTTGTTCTTTAGCCTTTGGCGAGATAAATCGGTGGGAAAGTGGGTGAGCGGCAGCTTAGCTCTTGCCTACGGAATTCTTGCGGGAATCCAGCATGAGCGCGCCCTGGAGTGTCAACAAGCCTTGTGGCAACAGCGACATCATATGGCTCAACGCGCTTATATCCTGCCGTCTCCAGGAAACATCCTCCTGTGGCGGTCGATATACGCGTACAAAGGGGATTACTATGTTGATGGTTTCCGTTTAGGAAGCGCTCCAACCTTTTACACAGGACATCGTGCCCCGCGGATAACGCTTGAGGAGATGGCGCCACAACAAGGAACGGAGTTTTATAAAGCTTGCTCTCTCTTTTTCTGGATAGGTCGCGATTGTATCGCTCGCCTCGCCCCAGGCGTTTACGCCAATTTATGCTACAGCTTTCTACCGCACACGAGCACCCTCGTTGCAATGATGGTTGTGCAAGAAGAATCGATAGGGATCACGGGAAAGTCCATTCGGATGCTGATTCCTCAAAATTGGCGAGAACGTTTGCAAAAAGAAGGTCGCCTCTTCTGGGAAATGCTTTGGAATGGAGAAGGTAAAAGTATTAAGCATAAATAGTCTTAATAATAAAGAAAGATATTGCATGGAGGAGAGCGCATTGTAAGTATTCGTTCTCTGCGTTGAGAGACATAGCGATAGTGCCCCCTTTTTAAGCCAAGGATTTTTTCATCGTTTTTCTAGCGAAGAAGTATCCTAACAACGCTTACTTGTGCAGATATACTTCCAAGCTACGAAATATACTGACAATCTTTTTTTACTCAAAAACCATCAAGCCAATTCTCACAGAACAATTCCCTTTCGGTACTCCACAATAAAAAATTGGTAACCGTATAATGTAATCTAGTTGATATACAAGATTTTTTAGTATTTAAATAATAAGAGGATTGACATGTTTAATATTGCATCCTATATTATTACATAGAAGTAATTTTGCTCAACGATTGAGGAGAATACTTCCAAATAAAAATGGAGATTGTTTATGAAAAAGTCTGTTATTATTGCGGCTATGCTGTATAGCTTCGCAGCACAGGGGATGCTTTATCCTCAAAATCCTCTCACAGAAGAAGCCACTTCACTTTGTGCATCTTTTTTTGATCTAAAAATCAAGGTAGGTATT
>JAIRMZ010000076.1 GCA_031258355.1 Holosporales bacterium | reverse complement strand
CACCGTCAGGGTCCCCTTCTTCTTATACAGACCATTCCTCAAGACAAAGTAACTTCATCCTGACGCCTTTCTTCTTGTAAAACCTTATAGAAAAAGGGAGGATAACAAATCCTCCCCATAATCTCACACCATTAATTAAGGACATGGGCTACCCACCAACCTCTATCCCTGATGACATATTCACCTCCCACTTTCCACTCCCTAGAGAAAGTGCTTCTATTGCTCCTGGTATACGTACGCACGTTCCAATTCTGGCCATAAACACGCCGCGGTCGCCAATCCTCTGTCGTCTTAGATTGATCTGTGTAAGGATAAGGCGTTCCTCGCACCTCTTTTCCACGGACGATATGAGGATTACGGTCAACGTAGAACTCGTAGGTGCGCTTTGTCGCTAAAGCATTATCATCCTCTATCGTTCCAACACACCGCTCTTTATAGGGAAAGGCCTGATGATCTCTAGAAAAACCTGACCCATTGCCCCGCTTATAATCACGCACGAGAACCACTGTCCTCTGAGCAGCTCGATGGTCTTCCCTTTCTGTAAAAGAATAGGGCGTCGGACGGATCTCTGTTTTAATCACACGCGGACCACGTGTCACAAACGTTTCAAATGTGCGCTTTGTCACTAAGGCATTATCATCCTCTATCGTTTGCACGCACCGCTCCTGGTACGGGAAAGTCTGATAGTCCTTGGGAAAAACCGACCCGTTACTCCGCTTATAGTCCCGCACAACAGCCAGGAGACGCTGGGCAGGTCGGTTATCCTCTCTCTCCGTAAACGGATAAAGAACGGACCGAACCTCTGTCATCAGTACCTTCTGCGGTGTTCCCCAAGTCACAAACGTCTCAACCGTTCGCTTCGTCGCTAAAGCATTATCATCCTCTATCGTTCGCACGCAGCGCTCCTGGTACGGGAAAGTCTGAGTGTCTCGAGAAAATACTGACTTATCGCTCCGTGTGTACTTCCGCACCAAGGCATAAAGGCGCTGACTTCTCCGGTCTTCCTCCAGATCCGTAAACGGATAAGGCTCCACCACTTCTTCTGTCTTAATCGATCGATGCTGACCCGCTATGATGGCAAAAGTCTCCCTCTGTTTAAGGGTAGATAGGGATTTATCGTCATCCCGGAAAGACAATATCCGGGTCTGGTGGGGAAAAGATGCTATATCTTGCAAGAAAATCGACCCGTCTCCTCGTTTGTATTCCCGCACCATGAACCGATGCGCCGCATTCCATCGATCCTCCTCCCGCTCTGTGAAGGAATAGGAAGCAAACACCGTCTCTTTTCTTAAATCATACTGATCTTCCCCCACGAGAACGAAAACCCTCTGCAAATATTCCGTTCGCAATTCTTGATCGTTCTCTGTGCGTGACAAGACCTCCCGCTGATGGGGCAATGGATGCTCTTTATCAATAAAGTTATCAAGATGAAAAGGAGGCAACCCTTGGATAAGCTGCGCCTCTAAGTTATACACCGCATACGTATGTTCTTCTATATCTGCCGGATCCGCCGGCTCCAAGCGAACAAAGGTCTTTGTACAAGGGGCCGAAATACTTCCCCCCATTTCTATAAAGGCCTCTGTCGGCGAAAGCCTGACAGTAAAATTGGGTAATGCCAATCCTCCCGAGGTCAACGGCATCAACGCTCCCTCTTCTCTAAAATCTTCCACAAATCCTAGACTCGTTTTGGAATCTATCGGACCCATCGCAAAAGCTCCGAGACTTCCGCTCAAAAGCAAGCTCACCACGACCTTTTTCATCATTATCCCCTCCTTGACTCTCTATCTGAGGAGATTATTTAATCAACCCAAGGTTGCAATTCTCAATGTAAAGTAGAAAAATCTTGGAGGAATAACCCCTTATCCTTTTTGAAAAACAAAAATAAAAAGAATACGCCACAAATTGTAAGATCAAAATGGGGAAATTCCCAAAGTATTTGCAAGATATGTTTCGCATTTCATTAGTGAAATGTTGAGTAATTATTCCTTTGGAAAAACCACCTACAGAAAACTGAGCATGTAATATATCATCTATATCCTAGATATTTAGAACTGTTACTCAGCGCCTCCCGTGGCTCCTGTAGCACCCCCCTTCTTCCTATACAGATCATTCCTCAAGGCATCGAATAATGGACAAGAACACCTCTTCCTTTAAGCTAGCGCCTCCGACGAGGACACCATCGACCGTATCAAGTTCGACAAAGCTTTGTGCATTGGCAGCTGTCACAGATCCTCCGTACAAAAGAGGAAGCGGCTCCCGTCCTTGCGCTGTGAGAATCCCCTGAATCGCCCGATGAGTCTGATCCACTTCCTCTGGGGTGGGAGTTTTTCCTGTACCGATCGCCCATACGGGCTCATAAGCAATGATCAGGGGCCAAGAAAAAGGCAGAGCTCCCAAGATAGAGAGTTGCTGCGTTAAGATAGCCAAGGTTTGGCCCGCTGTATGCTGCTCTCCCGTTTCTCCGACACACAAAATAGGCGTGAGTCCAACTTCTCCAAGACGTAAAGCCTTCTCTTGCACGAGAGAATCCGTCTCGTAATAGAGATGACGTCGTTCGGAATGCCCGACGAGCCCATAAAGTGCCCCGCTGTCTGCCGCCATAGCGGCGCTGATCTCTCCGGTAAATGCACCTTGCTTTTCGGTCGCCGTATTCTGCGTTCCTAAAGACACTGCGCCTTGTGCAGTGAGACGAACCGCACTGAGATAAGGAGCGGGAGGGCAAAGAACAACCTGCGCATAAGAAGGAAGAGCAGAACGTTGCTGATGAAAGAACGCTCCGTAAGCCTCAGAAAAGGCAGTACAACCTTGCATTTTCCAGTTGGCGACAAAGATCTTCTGGTGCGGTTTTTTCCTTTCTCTCGACATCTTTCTCGCAATTTTTTAGAATATCCTTGTGCTTTTAAAAGAAAATGGGGCGCGATGCTAGAGTTCATTCGTGGATTCTCTCGGTCCTTGGCGGCCAAAACCTTATTTTTCCTGATTGCTGCAGTCTTTATTTTATGGGGAATGGGAGGAGTGATCTCGCATTTGGGAGCTCCGGACTATCTCTTAAAAGTGGGAAACCTAAAAACTTCTGCGCAGGAATTTGACCAGGCCTATCGTCGCGCGAAAGAGGCCATGCGGGAGCGCCATGGATCTCTGAGTGAGGAGCAAGCGCAAGAGATGAAGCTCCCAGAGCAGGTCCTGTCGATATTCATGCAGCGGAGCATACGGCAACTGGAGCTCGAGAATAATGCTTTGCTTCTTGGAGATCATGTGGTTAAGGCGGCGATGCGTGCTGACCCCCGTTTCCAAGATAAATCAGGAACTTTCAACAAAGACCAATTACGAGCAGCTTTGGCTTCTTCCCGACTTTCAGAGGAGGCGTTTCTCCGTTTCTTTCGCGTAGAGATTGAAGATCTCCTCTTTTCCTTACCTTTTAGAGGCGGAGGATTTCTATCTCCTCGAGAGAGTTTTCTTCCCCCTTCCTATAGAGAAGCGTTGACGTTGTCTTTAGAGGAAAAACGGGAAGTTGGCTATGTACGCATTGATGCAAAGAGTATAAAAGCGCCTGCCCGTCCCGATTCAGAAGTGCTAGAGGCTTTTTACAAAGAGCATCAAGAGGATTTTGTCGCACCAGAACAGCGTACCGCGACTGTTGCAGAAATTGATAAAAATGGCGTGGGCAAAACTATTACAATAGAGGAATCGGAGATTGCTCAGGCTTACGACCAGTACGTAGAGCGTTCCACAGACACAGAGACGATCAAAAGTCTCGAAGAGATGCGTGAAGAGTTGGAACAGGATCGGCGCCAAGAACTTGTAGCAGAGCGCTGCGCAGCCATCGCTAGAGAGATCGAAGATGCCATCGCTTCCGGAAAATCTTTCGAAGAGGTTGCAGAAGCGTATCCTTTAGCCAATCGCACAACGACTTCTTGTTCTACCAAAATGGAAAAGTCACACAAGTTCCTCCCTGTCGCTTATAAGGACGCTGCCGAAGAGATTTACAAAGAAGTGATGAACCAAGAAGAAGGGTCAGGGACTTTTCTTGAGACAACTCATGGGTGCTGGGTTTTTGTGCGAGTTGATAAAATTGAGGCAGAGCATGTCATGGCGTTTGAAGAAGTGAAGGACAGCAAAGTTCTTTTTCATTGGCAGGTTCATCAACAAAAAGAAGGAATGATGACTTTGGCGCAAAAATGCCTTGACTCTTTAAAAGAAGGGAAAAGGCTAAAGGATTGGGCAGAACGGCAGCATTTTGTTTATCGTACATTGGAACCTTTCAGTCGTATCGACCTCTCTCAGAAGAAAACGCCTACCGGAGAAGGAATAACTCCAGAGCTCCTCGCGCGCCTCCTACGTACTCCTCTCGGAGAGAGCATTATGGAGGCCAGCCAAGGGACAGCAGAATCTCCCGGTGTTATCGTTGTTGCGGTTGTGACACGTACTTTCTCGGAAGAATCTAGTAAAGAGCCGATCCCTTGGGGACAATCTTTTGCTGAAGACCTTCGTGATCAAGCTCTCCGCTACAGCCAGACGCAGCATACTATTAAGATTAATGAGCCCGCCTTTAAAGCGTTAGGTGTTACAGAGCCGATATCCTACGAAGGATAACCCACTCCTGGTAAGCCTAAAAAATTATCGGAACGTAGATGGGTGTTCCCCTTCTTGACCTTATCTTGTTCATGGAGCGGGTGCTGACTTTCCGTCTTGAACCTCGCTCCCAGCAGGAGAAATCTTTGCTTTCCCGCAAAGGATTTTCTTACTTCTGGGTTTGGTCGTTAAATTTGCAAAGGTATGGAGATGCGTTCCATCTGATAAGGGGGTATAGGTGAAATTGATTGTCGTATTATTGTTGAGGAGGAGTTGTCCATCTTTCGGAATGCGATCGGTCAAGTTACTGATAACGTACTCTTTGAAGCTTTCCCAATCCTCTTTGTAATCAATATGGGATTTAATATGATCTATGAATTCGGAGATATGTTGCCCTGGGATAAGCGCCTCCGGTGTCATGTCCCATATTTTTCCACAGGCTTGGTTAGCCAGCTTTAAGCGGTTGTCACTAGAAAACACCGAAATGCCTTCGTGAAGATGATCGATCATCTCCCGTTGTACGGAAAGAAGTGTATTGTTATTCCGTTCCAGTGTGAGGACGCTTGTAATGTCTTCGTAGAGGAAGATGAGGCCGCCTAATGGATGGGGGGCAATGGAAACATGCAGTGTATGCCCGTTGGGGAGGTGCATTAATTCGCGTTGTGTTTCCATGACCGTCTGAAAAAGGGCAAGCTGCTCATTCTTGTACGCACGAAAATCGACAATCTCAGGGAGTTTTCGCTTAAGGCGGAGCTCCTCTAGAATTTCACCAAAGGAAGGAGAAGTATGGAGCCATTTTTCCTTTAGTCCCATCAGGTAAGTGTAG
>JAIRMZ010000029.1 GCA_031258355.1 Holosporales bacterium | reverse complement strand
TACAACGTAAGGGACGGGCCACTTCATGGGTTCCTGCGCTAGTCCTGCCGCCTCCAAGCGAAAGAAGGAATTTATGGTACAATGACAGACTCCCTCATAGGCTCCCGTACCAACTTGGTTGTACTCAAAAGCAAGAAGGGATTCGATCCCGTGCTTTACAACGTAAGGGACGGGCCACTTCATGGGTTCCTGCGCTAGTCCTGCCGCCTCCAAGCGAAAGAAGGAATCCAACATGGACTTTACAGTATGCGAGGCAGATCGTTTCATGGGCTCCCATGCCAGGGTTGACTTCGAAGGCAAAAGCGGGGTCGGTACCCTTTCCTTAAGCTTTTCAGACGATCTCAATGCCATAGCCTTTGATGCGCCCTGTCTTAGCATGAGTCCTTTCGCTGGACTTTGTTGAAAGCGGCGACGGCAGCGGCGTTGTTCTTCTCTCCCATAATGCCTGGGAATTTTTCAGAAATTGCGGTTTGAACGCTTTTTAAAGAAAGGAGATTTGTTTGCGCAGCAAAAGCTCCTAGCAAGACGGCGTTAGGAATAGGCCGCCCAATGTGCTCCCGTGCTAGTTCCGTTGCATCTAAGTGCAAAAGGTGATGTGGCGCATGCTTTTTAAGTTCCGGAGAAAGACTTAATTCTTCAAGAGATTTTTTTGAATTAATAAGGCCATATCCTTGAGGAGAGAGGCCTTCGAAAACATCAAGGGAGGCAAACAATGTAGCGTCTTGAACAATGACAGCATCAGGCTCCAAAATAGGCTCACGCAAACGAATCTCCGAAGAGGCGATGCGACAAAAAGCAACAACAGGAGCACCCATACGCTCCGACCCAAAACTTGGAAAAGCCTGAGCGTATTTCCCTTCCAAAAACGCTGCTATAGCAAGAAGCTCCGCGGCAGTGACAACACCCTGCCCTCCTCGCCCATGCACACGGATCTGGAACACTGCTCCCCCTTTGTCCGATCAACACTCCTCCTAGAAGGAATCACAGCCCTGATCCTCCCTGACACCTTCCTACAAAAGAAGGAGATTCTCTATGAAAAAAAGTCCTCTTCTTTTCCTACGTAGTTTAAGAGCGCCGATCTCCAAAGAGACGCAACAAACTCACGAAAATATTGATAAAATCCAGATACAACTGCAAGGCTCCCCAAACAGCTTTCTTGCCGGCAACTTCCTGAGAATCCAGCTCATAATACAGCTCCTTCATCTCTTGTGTATCGTAAGCCGTCAATCCTGAGAAAATCCCAACCGTGAGTACAGATAAACCGAACTGGAAAATAGAGCTCTGAAAAAGCAGGTTGACGAGCGATGCGATGACCAACCCCCAGACTCCCATCATGAGGAACGCTCCCATGCTCGTCAAAGATCGCTGCGTTGTGTACCCATAAAGACTCATCGCGAGAAAAGTGGAAGACGATACAAAGAAAGTTAAGGCGATGCTCTCGTCTGTATACATGAGAAAAATACTGGCAAGAGAAATACCCATCGTTGCGGCATAACCCCAGAAGGTTGCTTGAGCGGCCGCAAAGGACAAACGAGAAAGGCGTGCCCCAAGGAACATCACAATTCCAAAAGGAGCAAAGAGCACCACCCATCGAAGGGGAGTTCCAAAGAACAATGTCAGAAGCGCCATAGAATGGCTGACTAAATAAGCCATTACCCCTGTCAGAGCTAGACCCACACCCATGTAGGTGTAAATCCGCTGCATATAACGGCGCAGACCCATATCAACGGAATCAACAACACTGTGCGTATAAGGATGTTCCCTCATTTTTCCCTCCTTTGCCTCAAAAGAACCCTCAAAATTCTCGTCCAATTCTACACTATTCTTCAAGATTTGTCGAGCCCCATAAAAACGACAGACGAAGCCTCTTCTTTGTCACAAAGAGGGAAGTTAAGGAGCCGCTTTCGCGAAGACGAGACTATCTGAAACGGCACGCTCTTCTCCATCTGTTATTGTTTTTCCCTTATAGAACATGGTTGAGGATTTTCCTCCATCCAAATTGAGTGCATCCACGCACTCAAGACCGATCATGATCTCGGCCGCTTCTTGCAGTGTCAATCCCTCTATTTTAGCTTTTTTCTCATCTATTTTTCTTAAAGCAGTCAATATTTGATCTATCGTCAATCCTCCGATTTGATCTTGATGTTCTGTGCTCAAAATCTCTTTGTTGTTGCGTAAGTATGTCCTTACTTCGCCAAGTGACATTTTGTTAAAATCGAGAGAAGCACGATGCTCAGCAACGATAGCAACGATTGTTCCGTCCTTGCGCAGACCTATAAGAGTTCGCGCATGGCATGTATTCCGAAAATGCTCGGGCATTCTTGGGTCTTGGATATCGTCAGTAACTTTCCCTCCTCGAACAACCTGAGGAATCCCAGCAATCCACGAATCCTTAGCATGCGGGACGAAATGAGGGCCGAACGTGAAGTGGAACATTATAGAAGAACGTTCCCCTTGAAGGACTTCCGGAGGGACTTTTTCCTTAGGCAAAGAGACAACATATCCCCCTATCGGAATAGGATTATTCCCGTGCTCAGCGAGCGAGGTACAATGACAATCCGCATCAAACGAGAATTCTATACGATCTTCGTGGGGCGTTCTTGTCTGCGTTCCCCAACGATCTGTATAAAGAATGATCTTATCCGATTGACGTATCGTTCTGTTAACAAGAGTTATGGGAATGCGCGTGCTTCCAAGGGTTAGGAAGGCCTCTAATTGACAGGGAACGATCTCTAGATCCCCTCCTTCCCGGATCACCAGGCAGGAATGCGAGCGTATATCTGCGCCAAAAATTTTTCCATCAACGATAAACGTCGCACTAGGAACGCCATCCGCGTCCAGGTCTATTTCAAAGAATCCCGCATTAATAGCGGCAATGGGGTTCTCAAATTGCCGTGCGCAGGAACTTACAGAAGCACGTCCAAACATGCCTTCCTGAGCTTTAACAAGGTAAGGAAGAGCTTCCCTTGGAGGGATCGTTACAATGTGGATGACATGACGATCGATTTCCCTTTTCTCATAGGTAGGATCCGCCCAGCCTGAGTTGGCGGCGATAGCACATACGAGAAAGACAAAGAAACGTTTCAAAGGCATCACCCCTCCACAACATGACCGTTGGAAGATAACGGAAACATTACGAGAGAAAAAGCGAAGATTATTGTCTCGCCTTCTTATGATGTTAAAATCACACTGTTTTCTGGACGCCAGTAAAGATAAACGGCATCATCCCACTGGATAGGGCGTTCTGCCGCGCGTACGAGATTTGGAACGGTAGAAAGAACGACTTGATGGGAATCTAAAACAACATAGTAGATAGAAACATCTCCTAAATAAGCGATATCTCGCACAATCCCTTTTGTGCAATTGTATTTCATCTCCTTAGGCGCTTCTTTGGAAATCGCCACTTTTTCCGGTCTAATCGCGACATGCACATGGGCGCCTACAGGAACAGAAGCCGCGTTGCCGATATGTAATGTGCATTCTGCGTTGGGGGAATCAACGTAAGCGTGCATCTTGCTCTCTTCTGTCACAACTCCCTCGAAAAGGTTCACGGTCCCGATAAAATCAGCCACAAATTGCGAGTTTGGATATTCGTAGACCTCTGCAGGCGTTCCGACTTGCAGGATCCGGCCTTCCCGCATAACACCGATACGAGAGGACATCGTCATAGCTTCTTCCTGATCATGAGAGACCATA
>JAIRMZ010000015.1 GCA_031258355.1 Holosporales bacterium | reverse complement strand
GATCGAAACCATAAAGCCTCAGGATTTCTCCGCAAAGGTTCTCTGGAACGGTGAGGTCCGAGCGCCAAGAAGGAGGAACGAAGGTCTGCGGTTTCGTTTCCTTACATCCTAGTTTTTGTAAGAGATCAGAAATCTCCCCCTCTGAAAGGGACACCCCTGCTCTTTCCACGAAGAACTGTGTCGGTAAGGAGATGGCCTTCGGCTCTTGAGGGAAGGCCCCCAGCTGGAACACTGTGCTCGCCTCTCCTCCACAGAGATCAAGAATCATAGCTGCGGCCGCTTCAAGATCCCTAACGGTTTGCGCATAATCTACCCCACGTTCGAACCGCATCCGGGCTTCCGTTGTCAAGCAGAGTTCCTGACCTGTTCGCGTAATAGACTCCGGTGTAAACCAAGCTGCTTCGAGAAGGATGGTAGAGGTGTCTAGCATTGACGCTGAGCGTTCCCCTCCCATCACGCCCAAAAGACCAAGAACGCCTGCCTCATCGGCCAAAACAGACATAAATGGGGAAAGTTTATGCTCTCGTCCTTTTAAGTCAGTAAAAATCTCTCCAGGCTGTGCAGAGCGAACAAGAGGTGTTCCGGCAAAAGCGCGGATATCGTAGCAATGAAGAGGACGACAACGGTCTAAGGCGAAGAAATTTGTAATGTCCACGAGAGTAGAGATTGCGTGCTGTCCCGCTTTTTTTAGCAAGTCTTGCAGCCATTGAGGGCTGGATCCGTTTTTTACGCCACGGATTTCCACTGCGCAGAACAGTGGGCAATAATGTCGCGCCTCTTGATCTCCGTAAGAAATCTTGTAAGAGAAGGGGTAGGCAGAAGACAGGGCAACCTCTGGGAGCGGGCGCAATGTTCCTAAACCAGCGGCAGCTAAGTCTCGTGCGATTCCCCTGACCCCGAAACAATCGGCTCGATTAGGGGTGACGCTTAGATCGAAAACCGGATCGTTGTAAAGAGAAGCGACCGATGTTCCTAACGGTGTTTCTGTGGAGAGCTCTATGATGCCCTTCTCTTCTTCCGATAGGCAGAGTTCGCGTCCCGAGCACATCATCCCGCAGCTTTCTACCTCTCGAATAACCGTTTTCTGTAAAGTTTCTCCTGTTGCCGGAATAACAACACCAGGGCGTGCCAAAACGGTATAAAGACCAGCTCGTGCATTGGGAGCGCCACAAACAACCTGAAGAACTGATGTTCCGTCGTTCACAAGACAAACACGAAGGCGATCAGCTTGAGGATGTGGTGCCGCCTCCTCGATACGCGCAACAACAAAATCCCTGAGAGCTGCCGCAGGATTATCAAGAGCCTCAACCTCAAGGCCGAGACGCGTCAGTGCTGCTGCAAGCTCTTCGATGGACGCAGAAGTTTCCAAATGGCGATGTAGCCAACTCAGAGAGAATTTCATGCTTACCTCTCCCTGTCGTAAGGAGAGAACCCGCAGGCTCCCAGCCAGCGCTGGTCTCCCTCAAAAAAACTCCGGAGGTCTGGAAGACCGTATTTCAGCATAGCCAACCGGTCTACTCCGAAAGCAAAAGCAAAGCCTTGATGCTTCTTGGGATCCAATCCACCGTACTCAAGTACCTTAGGGTGCACCATACCGCTGCCCAGGATCTCCAACCACTGGTCTCCTTCCCCAAAGACAAGACGTCCCCCTTCTTTGTGACAAGGGATGTCAACTTCAGCGGAAGGATCCGTGAAGGGGAAAAAGCTAGGTCGTAAGCGCAATTTCAAATTATTCACACCGAAGAATCGAGCGCAGACCTCAGTGATACAGCCTTTCATATGTCCGAAATGAATACCTTCTTCGATGACCAAGGCTTCCACTTGATGGAACATCGGCGTATGTGTGGCATCAGAATCGCTCCGATACGTACTCCCAATCGAGAACATGCGAAGAGGAGCGCCCCAGTCACGCATAGCACGGATCTGGACAGGAGAAGTCTGAGTACGCAGCAAAAACCGCCCTTCTGGGGTGGCAGGTAAATCGACGAAGAATGTATCGTGCATCTGCCTTGCCGGGTGAAGCTCCGGCATATTTAGGGCCGTAAAGTTCAAAAACTCATTCTCGATATCGGGCCCCGCCAGATGCTGAAACCCCATATCTTGAAAAATCGCCTCCAACTCTTGCTGCGTGCGGGTCAAAGGGTGCAGATATCCTGTGAGCTCAGGAGTTGAGGGGAGAGTACAATCCACATACTCCTCCTTGAGGCGCCTTTCCGTCGCAAGGCGCGCAAGCTGCGTTTGTCTCTCTTCAAAAGCGCGCTGTAAACTCTCTTTCGCATGATTGACAGCAATTCCGAAAGTCTTTCTTTGATCTTCTGGCAATGTACCGATTTTCTGTGCAAGAGCCGTCACATGACCTTGCCGCCCAAGCCACATGACACGCAGTGCCTCCAACGCCTTCAACTCTGTGCAAAGAGCCACTTCGGAGAGAGCGTGAGAGACTCGCTGTTCCAAAGACTTCTCCATGTTTCTTCCTTATTGAAAAATCCTCTCCTTCTCGCAGAAAGGCCGAGAAAACACAAGGGCTGTCGTTCCACGAGAATTATTTGACGAATAGTAACATCGTCGTTGGCCGATGAGGTGAAATCCATGGGAAATGTAGAGGTGTTGTCCAATGACATTCCCTTCGGCTACTTCTAAAAAGAGGGTACAGGCGTCTCCTTGTTGAGATACGGCCTTGACAAGCGCAGAGAGAAGCTGCCGTCCCAGTCCATGACCTCGATATGAAGGGAGGACACATAGGGAATAAATATCTCCTGTATCGCCTACTCTGTACCAATCTATGAATCCAAGGATCTTGTCATTCTTTTCTTTTAAGATAAATCCTGCATAGAGGGGATCTTGCAAGAGATATTGAAAATCGACCTCCCTCCACCCTGGAGAGAAGCAAGCGCCATGTATAGCCGCTAGTGTGGCCGCAGAAGCATGACATAGGGGAAGGATTCGGCCAGCCATCGCGAGGAACCTAACAGAAACAGAACAAGATGTCTGCGCAAGACTTTTTTATGCGCTGTAGGTCCTTCTTTCTATTCAGCAGGAGGGGGAAAACGACTTTCAGGAGTTTCCACTTGAGAAGAAAGAGCCTGAAGGAAGAGATGGGGTTCTCCCTGGAGAAAAAGGGGGAGATGTTGCGCGATGCGTGAGAAAATCTCTGCTAAATGGTCTTTTTCTGTTGTTGAAAAAGGGCTAAGGACGTAAGGTGTGACTAGATCACGGGCACCAGGATGCCCAATCCCTATACGAAGGCGCCAGTAGCTTGGCCCAAGGACGGCATTGAGGCTTTTCAGGCCATTATGTCCCCCATGTCCCCCGCCTTGTTTCAAACGGAGTGTTGCGGGAGCTAGGTCAAGATCGTCATGTAAGACAAGAAAAGATTCTGCCGACAATTTGTAAAAGCTGGCACAAGCGCCCACAGCCTGTCCAGAATCGTTCATGAAAGTCAGGGGTTTGAGGAGAAAAACTCGACGCTCTGCGATTTCCCCTTGGCTAAGAGCAAAATTTTTCTTATGCGTAAAGACAGGGAAACGCCAGTGACGTGCGATTTCCTGAAGAGCCAGACGCCCCGCATTATGCCGATGCTCTGCGTAAGAGTTTCCTGGATTACCAAGACCGACGACAACAAGAGGAAGGATCATTCCTTCTCAGAAGGAACCGAAGTCTCGGCTTCTGTCGGCGTACTTTCTGTGGCGGTAGGCATGATTGTTGGTGCCACAATCGTCGCCATAACCTGATCTCGTCCATGAGGTAAGGAAACCTTTGGGGGAAGCTTTACTTCATGCGCATGAATCGTGTCATGGAAATTAAGGCCTGTTAGATCGATAGTAATGCTGTCCGGCACATCTCCTAACGCGCAAGAAACCTCTATCTCATGCGATACAACATTTAACACCCCTCCAGATTTCAACCCAGGAGAGGCAGTCTCGTTGACATAAACAACCGGAACTTTCACGGTAATCGGATGCGTCTTATCAACACGCATAAAATCGATATGTAAAGGAACACTTGTCACAGGATGAAATTGGATATCGCGGACCAGTACTTCTTGCTTCTTCGTCCCATTGACCAGAGAAAAGACCCGAGAAAAGATTCCCGACCGTCCCAACTCTCGCATAAACAAGCGTTGATTCACGGACAGCATCTCCGGATCTTTCTTCCCTCCATAAAGAATAGCCGGAACTGCTCCTGCCCGACGGGTCGCCCGTGCGGCTCCCGTCCCAGCCTGTTCTCGACTTTGTACTTCTAGCGCGTTCACGTTCCCTCTCTATCCTAAACCCTTCATCACTTCCACAACTACAGGAGCTACTGTTACCTGCTGCACAAAACTTTCTCCTTCTCGTAAAGGAAGCGTATCCGTTACAATAAGCCGTTTCAGGAATTTTTCCAGCAATACTGTCCCATCTCCTCTTCGAAGATCGTGCGTAACAAACGCACTCACCTCTCTCGCACCCCCTCGAACAAGAGCTGCGCCAGCGTGACATAATGTGCGCCCAGAATCAATCAAATCATCCACGATAGCGCAAGACTGACCATCTGCTTTTCCCTGAAGGGAGGAAACTAAGGAAGAAAGAGGCATGCGCTTATCGAGAGCGACCCAAGGTCGAGCACACAGTGTGGCAAGTTGTTGTGTTCGAAGCGTAGCGCCTTTGTCTGGTGCGACCAATAAGTCCGGGAAACAAGCATTCTCCTTCATGTATTGGTAAAAAATAGGAGAAGAGCTAACGCAACAGCAAGGAACGGGAAACAAAGAGGTGCTTTTGGGATTGTGGAGGTCAATGAAGAAAATTTTGTTTATTGGGAAAGTCCCAAGCAGCGTTGCTAAGCGTGCTAAGGAAACGCAGCTGGTGGAATCTTTGGGACGCTCTTGGCGGCTGTATCCGCAATAGGAGAAGCAAAGAAAAACGCGACGGGGTTGCGCACGCGTCAGTGCATCAAGCAGCAGGAAAAGAGGGATCCATTCTGTCGCGACTGTGCTGGATAAGACAAAAACATCTTCATCTTGAAGGGATTCTTGTAAGGCAATGTAAGTTTCCCCATCAGGAAAGGTCTGTATTGTGCGAACGACAGGACGCAAGCAAAGCGCTGCAGCCACACGTGCCCCCAGCGGCGTTGCAGTAGCATCGCAAAGGAGGCGCATGCTTAACCCTTCAAGGCAATAAGGGATAACTGGCGTCCGCAAACCCCCTGAGTTTCTTCACGTGCACGCCGAAAACTAAAGAAATCAGGATGCGCATAGGTATCCTCTCGAAAAACCTCTATCTGCGTGACACCAAGTTGCAGGAGGCGGTGGTGAAGGAATCCCGGTAAATTAAAGAATAAAGAAAGAGAGTCCTGACCAGAGAAAAAAGTATCCCAACAAGGCTCTTTTTCAAGGAAAAGGCGCCGGAAGGCCTCTGAGACTTTGTAGGAAACTTGTTGAATACAGGGACCAATGACAGCGTAAAGCGCTTGCGGCGCGGATCCCTGTTTTTGTAAGACCCGAACCGTTTCCTCAACAACACCAAGGAAAGCGCCCTTCCATCCCGCATGTACAGCCGCTATACGCTGTGCTTGAGGATCATATAGCAAGACTGGCGCACAGTCGGCAGTCATCATGCCCAAAGCGATGCCCGGCACTTCTGTAATCAGGGCATCCGCTTCCTCAGAAGCAAGACGGGAAGCCTCTTCCTGAGAAGCAACAACGCAGACACGTGTGCCATGTACCTGATGAACAGTAGCGAGCGTGGAGGTTTCTAGTTCGCAAGCGCACAGAATCTTTTTCTTGTTCTCCTCGACTTGAGCGGCAACATCCCCCACCGCAAGACTCACATTCAGAGAATCGTAGGGAGTAAGACTGACTCCGCCCCTTCGACCAAAAAACCCATGGACAAGGCCAGAGCTTGGGAACAGGGAGGAAGTTTTATATTCCATGCTCTTTCCTTTGATTTTCTGCCGCATCCAACGTGTTCTTCATCAGACAGCAAACCGTCATGGGACCGACCCCTCCTGGAACAGGTGTGATAAATCCCGCGATGGGTGCGACTTCCTCAAAATCGACATCTCCAACAAGACGCATCGTGCCTTCTGGCGTAGGAAGACGCGAGATTCCAACATCAATCACCGTCGCGCCTTCTTTGATGAAATTCTTTGTTACCAAATGCGGTTGCCCGACAGCAGAGATAACAATATCTGCCTGCCGACATAGATCAGGAACACGGCGTGAGCGAGAATGCATGAGAGTCACCGTACATTGCGCATGCAACAGCATTAGGCCAACAGGACGCCCCACAATGAGGGAACGACCAAGGACGACAGCATGCATTCCCGTTAAATCGCGATGTACCGTTCTCAGCAACTGCAAGATTCCTTGTGCCGTACAGGGCGCTAAGCAGGGAGCCCCTCGAAAAAGGTGGCCCTGTGTGGTTGTCGTCAATCCGTCTACATCTTTTTCTGGGGCGATCTGTTCAATCAGTGCCTCAGCCGCAAAATGATGCGGTAGAGGAAGTTGAACGATTATCCCATGAACCGTAGAATCCGCGTTAAGAACAGCGATTTGCCGTGCAACCTCCTCGGGTAGGGCGGTAGTAGGATAAGAGAGAAGTTGTGTGCGGATCCCTACCTTCTCTGCACAACAAACTTTATTTTTGAGATAAACGGCGCTTGCCGCATCTTCTCCTACACGAATCAGCGCCAGTGTGGGAGGAGCTTTGTGGCGGGCAACAAAGGCCACCACACGCTCCTTAATCGCAATCAGCGTAGTTTCAGCAAGAGGTTTCCCGAGAATAAGCGCCATGCTTATCCTTCAGGGGGGCTATCAGAATCTTCTTGGAGGGTGAAGGGAACGGTCGTGACTTCTTCCCCTTTGACCATAACTTGTTCGATCTTGAGTTGTGCCTCCTTGAGTTTTTTGGCGCAGTATTCTTTGAGATGTGCCCCTCGCTCATAAAGAGCAACGGCTTCTTCAAGAGGAACAAGGCCCCCTTCCAATTTCTTGACTACTCCCTCCAAAGCAGCAAGGGCCGCCTCAAACGTTAACGCTTCCGCAGGTTCCTCTGGCACGCGATGCCTCTTCTCTTGCCTTCAGAAAAGCCCAGACTAAAACAGAGACGATCTTTTCTCAACGGGAAGTTTTGTCGTTACCTGTTGATGTCGTAAAAGAATCGTTCAATTTCTCCTCAACGGGGGTTGACGAGGGAATCAGGAAAGCGGTAGGGTATCAGCACTCTCATGGGGAGAGTGCTAAAAGATCAATCGAGGAGGAAGGGTATGTCCATTAAGTTCAGACCTTTGCGCGATCGGGTGCTTGTCAAGAGGCTCGATCAGGAGGAAAAATCTCCAGGAGGGATTATCATCCCAGATACCGCGAAGGAAAAGCCTATGCAAGGGGAGATTCTTGCCGTTGGTTCGGGTGTGCGTGACGACAAAGGCGTTATGCATCCTCTAGATGTTCAAGTGGGAGATCGTGTTCTGTTCGCGAAATGGGGGGGGACAGAAGTAAAAATTGATGGGACCGAATACATCATCCTGAAAGAGTCCGATGTTCTCGGCATTCTTGAAGGAAAAGGGTCCGTTTCAGCAGCGTAATCACAGGAGGAAAAAGACTATGCCAGCAAAAGAAGTTCGATTTTCAGCAGATGCGCGTGGGCGCTTACTGAAAGGAGTAGAAACATTGAGCAACGCAGTGCGCGTCACTTTGGGCCCGAAGGGGCGCAATGTTGTGATTCAGCGCAGTTTCGGGGCTCCGAAGAGTACAAAAGATGGAGTTTCTGTCGCAAAAGAGGTGGAGCTTTCTGATCGTTTTGAGAATATGGGGGCACAGATGCTCCGAGAAGCGGCCAGCAAGTCCAATGACCTCGCGGGGGACGGAACGACAACAGCAACGGTCCTGGCACATGCGATCGTGCGGGAGTCTTCACGCGTTATTGCGGCGGGGGCCAATCCCATGGACCTCAAGCGGGGCATTGATCTCGCAACAACGGCGGTGGTGGAAAAGCTTCGTTCTATAGCGAAAAAGATCTCAACAGCGGAGGAGATTACCCAAATTGGAACCATTTCAGCGAATGGAGATCGGTCTGTGGGAGAAATGTTCTCAAGAGCTGTTGAGAAAGTCGGGAACGAAGGGGTCATTACAGTAGAGGAAGCAAAATCTCTTGAGACGGAGTTCGAGGTTGTCGAAGGGATGCAGTTTGATCGAGGATATACTTCTCCGTATTTTGTGACGAATAATGAGAAGATGGTGGTAGAGCTTGATTCTCCATGTATCTTAATTTACGAGAAGAAAATTTCCTCTCTTCAACCTTTGTTGCCGGTGTTAGAGCGTGTTGTGCAATCCGGGAAGCCTATTTTGATCATCGCTGAGGATGTAGAAGGAGAGGCGTTGGCGACGCTTGTGGTGAACAAGTTGCGTGGAGGTCTCAAAGTGGCGGCTGTTAAGGCTCCGGGCTTTGGCGATCGGCGGAAAGCGATGCTGGAAGATATTGCGATCCTTACCGGAGGGCAAGTGATCAGCGAGGATCTCGGCATTAAGCTGGAGGCAGTGACCTTAGAGATGCTGGGTTCCGTGAAGAAGGCGTTGATTGACAAAGATAATACGACGTTGGTCGATGGAGCGGGACGGAAGGCGGATATCGAGGCACGTTGTCAGCAGATTCGACGTCAGATTGAAGATTCAACGTCGGATTATGACAAGGAGAAGTTGCAAGAGCGCTTGGCGAAACTTGCCGGAGGGGTCGCAGTGATCCGTGTCGGTGGGGCTACGGAGATCGAGGTGAAAGAGCGGAAAGATCGTGTAGATGATGCCATGCACGCCACAAGAGCCGCTATAGAGGAAGGGATCGTTCCTGGAGGGGGTGCAGCGCTTTTGTACTGTGTCTCCGCTTTGGACGGTGTGAAATATGCTAACGATGATCAGCGATTGGGTATCGATATTGTACGGCGAAGCTTGGAAGCGCCGGTGCGCCAAATCGCGGAGAATGCGGGAACGGAAGGCTCGATTGTGGTCGGGAAATTACGTGAAAGCAAAGACAAGAACTGGGGGTACGATGCTCAGAATGACGCGTACACAGATCTTGTCCGTGCGGGGATCATCGATCCAGTGAAAGTTGTACGTATTGCGTTACAGAGCGCCGCCTCTGTTGGAGGAACCATGGCGATGACCGAGTGTATGATCGCGGAGAAGCCTGAAAAACCGTCTCTTCCTCCGCAACCAGGAGCTCCCGGCATGGGTGGCGGAGACTTCGACTTCTAACCCTCTAGATTTAACTGAGAAAAAGAAAGGCGCCCCCCCCCGGGCGCCTTTTTTGTGGAGGGCTTGTTGTTGAAAGGGTCTCAGGATTGAAGGTAGAGGCTAATTCTTGAGAGCCGATTATCGTAGAGGGGTTTAGAGGAAGAAGAGAGCCCTTTGTTCCTAGGGATTCCATGTAAAACCAGCCCTTTTCCCTCAACCAGGAGTTTCCGGCATGGGCGGCGGAGATTTCGACTTCTAATCTCTAGCTTTGACCAAGAGAAAGAAAGGCATCCCCTCTCTGGGCGCCTTTTTTTGTGGAGGGCTTGTTGAAAGGGTCTCAGGGTCTTAAAAATAGAGGTCAGTTCTTAAGAGCCGATCACCGTAGAGGAGTTTAGAGGAAGAAGAGAGCCCTTTGTTCCTAGGGATTCTATCGTTGCTGCCAGTGGGAGTAAGAGGCCCTTGAAAGAGAAGAAGTTCGTTTGGTCCTATGAAAGCTCGTTAGATGGGAATTGTTCTTCGGAAGAAGTTTGTCATTACGGCAAAATAGAGAATTTTTAGAAAAAACCTATTTAGTTTTATGAAATCTCATTGAGCAAAATTGGTCCTCAATCATTTACGTAGCAGAAACAGCGAAGGATATTTTTGGATCGCGGAGTTGATAGCAAACAGGTGTTTTTGTGCAATAAGCTTGGGTCTTTTATCGAGTTCTTGGGCGAGATCGAGGGGGGGTATGCAGTGTCTTAAGCGCTAGTAGGCACAGATTCTTCTAAGATAGAACAGGTCGCGCCAAGAGGACCATTGTATCAGCGCGGAAAAACTCACATTCTTGCAACAGGTAACAGACATGTTGTTTCAAAAACTCTCTGAGAGACTGCCGTTGGAGAGAAAAGGACCGGATGTTTTTTGGAATCAGATGTGAAGATCTCTGCGCTTTTATGCAAAATGAGAGGAAGTTCTTCTGTAAAGAAAAGTTTCTCTTCTTTTTGATCCTTGTCCTGTTAGACTATTAAAACGCTTTCATGAGAAGCGAAACACTTTCTCTTTCATCACACGCTCCTTCCAGCGTACAATTCCTTAAGTAGAGAGAGAAGAGGCTAAGTTCTATGAACCCAGAGTGTCTGTTGCTGTAAGGGAGAGGCAGAAAAGGAAAGAACAATGAAAACTCTCGTTCTCTTCAGCAAACGATCGAAACAACGAGGAGGTTCCCTTTTCATCAGTTCCTGCGTACAACTCCTTAGGCAGAGCAGAAAATGATCAAGACAATGAAGGATTTCGTCCCCCCCCCCCCCTCTCCATGTCCTTAGGACTCACCTTTACTCGCGAGACTCTTTGTACCCTCATGCAAGAGGTGAAAGTTGCTGTCATGACGCCTTATGGAAGGTCGGGGTCTATGCTTCTCCATGGACTGTTTGATCAGCATAAGGAAGTAGCGGCCTTACCGACGATTGTTGAGGTCTATGATTTCTATGAGAACCCTGAGGAGGTCTTTTCGCCAGAGGAGTACCTTGCATTTTTTGAAAAGAACAATGTCGGTCTCTTCGATTTACGGCAGAACTTCTTTCACCCCGTTGTTGCCGAACCGCCTCAGCAAGAATTACGTAACATTGATCAGGAGGCTTTTTGCACGACTTTCTTTTCTCTCTGCGCGACATATGGAAGCGGAGGGAGAGGGCGGAAGGTGTATTTCTTCCTGCTGCATCTTGCGTATTTCTTAGAACGTGGAAGGAAAGGGGAGGATCTAAAATGCCTGCTTGTTCATATGCACAGGTCTGTTACGACAAAGATTACCCGGAAGGG